>VGTH01000005.1 GCA_016874755.1 Deltaproteobacteria bacterium
GGCTCAGGGCAGGCTCTGAGCCAGTCGAAGGGCTCCGAAGAGCTTTTCAGGAGCCCGCTAGGCTAGACCAACATCGTCAGGGCCGCCGCGGCCAACCCTAAGCGAGAGTGGCAGAGTCTCCGTAAACTGTGACTTTAAATAGGAGTGAGAAAACATGGCCCAGCACAATGCCAGCAACGAACGAATTAAGCGGCGATATTTCGTGTACCTGAAAGAAGCCAAGCGCCACAGCGAGGCCACCGTGGACGCGGCGGCTAAGGCGCTGGCGCGGTTCGAGTCCTACACCAAGTTTCGCGACTTCAAGGCTTTTCATTACGAGCAGGCGGTGGCTTTCAAAAAGCGCCTATCAGAGCAGGACAGCCAGACGACTGGCGAAAAACTGAGCAAGGCGACACTGCACGCCACCCTCGCCGACCTCAAACGGTTCTTTCAATGGCTTTCGGATAAGCGAGGTTACAAGTCCCGGTTCAGCTATTCGGACGCCGACTATTTCAATCTGTCCGACAAGGACACGAAGGTGGCGACCGCGCGGCGGGAAAAGCCATTTCCAACCATCGAGCAGGTCAAGCACGTCATCGCGGCGATGCCGAGCAACTCCGAGATCGAGCGGCGCGATCGGGCGGTAATCGCCTTCACCCTGCTCACCGGCGCCCGGGACAGCGCCATCGCGTCGATAAAACTGAAGCACGTCGATCTAACGGCGGGTTGCGTCTATCAGGATGCCCGCGAAGTGCGGACCAAGTTTAGCAAGACGTTCACGACATACTTCTTCCCGGTCGGTGACGAGATTCGGCGCATTGTCGAGGAGTGGCTGGGCTACCTGCGGGAAACCAAACTGTGGGGCAACGACGACCCACTGTTTTCCGCGACCCGTATTGCGGTCGGTGACGAACACCGGTTCCAGGTGGCTGGCCTGGACCGTAGACATTGGAGCAACGCGACCGCGATCCGCAAGATTTTTCGCAGCGCGTTCCAAGTTGCCGGCTTGCCTTACTTCAATCCGCACAGCCTGCGGAACACGCTGGTTCAACTCGGCGAGAAGGTTTGCAAGTCGCCCGAAGAGTTCAAAGCCTGGAGCCAGAATCTCGGCCACGAACAAGTGCTGACAACGTTTAGCAGTTACGGGCAGGTCGCCGGCGTGCGGCAGGCGGAGATCATTCGCGATCTGGCCAAGCCGCGGCAGGTGGGAACTGTCGATGTGGAAGAACTCGCCAAGGCAGTCGCGCATGTGAGAGCCGCAGCAGTACGGGAGTAGAGCTTAGGCAACGCGCCGGACTTTAATCTTGTCGCTCTCTTTTTCGAGCTGGGCGAGGTCGTAGGTCATCTGCATGCCGAGCCATACCTCGGGGCTCGATCCAAAAGCTTTTGACAGCCTAATGGCCATCTCCGGCGAAATGCCCGCCTTTAAATTAACCAGGTTGTTGAGCGCCTGGCGCGTGACGCCGAGGATTTCGGCGCCCTTGGTGACCGTTAGGCCGAGCGGGTCAAGGCAGTCTTGGCGGACCAGCCGGCCGGGGTGGGGTGGATTTTTCATCTTCATTGTTTGTCTCCTAATGGTAATCGATCAAATCGACATCCCAAACATGTCCTTCACGAAACCGGAATATCACCCGCCAGTTCGCCCGAACCGTGACGCTCCAGAAACCCTCGAGCCGGCCCTTGAGCGGATGGAGTCTGAAACCGGGGAGACTCGCATCCGACGGAACCCTAGCGCGGCTTAGAACGGCGAGGATGTTTTCTAACTTCTCGATCATGTCAGCCTGAAGCCCTCTGGGGTCGCCGTCGACATAAAGCCGTTGCAGTCCCTTGTGTCGAAAACTTTGGATCATGTTAGCGCCGTTAGGCCTTTACTGGACTAGCCTACTGTGACAAGTGGGGCTTTGCAATTGCAATTGGCCGATGACTCAACGGGAGTCCATGTGGACGGACGGGGGCGCTGGTGTCTGGCGCAGCGGAGCGCAGTCAGTCGGCGGCGCCATGGGCGGGCAGGAGATCAACAACCGCCGTGGCGCTGGAGTGGAGCGGAGCGAGGGCTACCAAGTGGAGTGCAGCGCAAGCGCGACGGCGTACCGCAGATGACCGGAGTTCCCCGCGCGAGCGTTCCGAGGGCGCCCTGAGAAAATCGCACTACGGCAGACACTCCGATGAGCGGGCCTCCGAGCGAAGCGCTTGAGACTTGGCCCGCGCGCCCGCAATCTGAAAAGCGGTGAGGCGGGGCGGGTGTCGGCGGCGTGGTGGTCCCGAGCGAGCGCTCGGCGCGGCCTTAGCGAGCGGTCCCATGGCGGAGTGGGAGCCCAGAGCGATGCGGGTGGTTGGGTGCCCGGTAGTGGGTGGCGGCGGCAAAGAGCCCTCGTCTCGCCCTTGAGCGTCTCCAGTGTAATCCCTCCGCTTCGCCTTCGCCGACAGGCATCGGGGGAAAGAGTGGGAGGCCAGAGGTCTGGAGAGCGCCGGGCGAGAAGGGGGCGGCGTCGCGGCGGGCTCGGCGGAGTGGGTGTAGTGCAGTTCAGGGTGCCCGTTGAATTAACCATTCACGATGAGTTGCCCGGTTGTCACGTTAGGTATGTGAGAGGGTCAAAACAATGCGCATGGATATGCCTAAGGCGGCGCAGAAATTTTAACTCGCTGGAATTCAGAACGTAATCGCGGGGGCAACTTTAGGGGCAACACCATTTTTTTGAACTAAGGAAACTGTTTCTTCTTGAATACTTGTGCGGCAAAGTCGATACCGGCGGGTGCTCCATTCTCTAGGCGGGGTTTGATTGATTGATCGGTCTGGGTTCGTTTGATACTGGGCGTCCAGCATCGTTATGCAAGTCGCTTGGCTCAGCTTTCGTGCTTTCATGCGCCGCCTGAGTTTTTTGCAATGCGCGCTGCCGCTGCCAATAACTCCCTACCGACAACGAGATCATGGTCGATGGCTCGCGGCTCGCGTCGACTTCACGGTTCGGTTGCCGCGGCGACTCAGGCGTGCCGGTTGTCTAGCGATCCAAGCATTCTTTCAGCTTGGCGCCCAAGATTTTTACTTCCTGGCGGAACAGCGTGATGTGCGTCCCTGGCAGCCAATGAACCTCGATACCCCCGCGCGCCAGGTTTTCCCAGCCTAAAGTGCCATTAGTTTGCGTAGCCAGCTCCGCGGCATTGATTAAAGTCACTTTGCCATGATACTTGCGGGGCCGGTGTTTTCGCAGCGCCTTGATGTAAGCACGTTTGAAAGCTCCGATCGAAGCGCTGACGTCATTTGAATGCTGCGTTCTCCCAACCGTAACCGGCTGCTGCACGCCCTGTGCAAGCTCGCCTGTTTTCAAATCGGCAAAGGCCGCCATACCCCGGTGTGAGAAATAGCCTGGAAGGTCTGCCCAACTGAGATTCGTGACTTCATCCCAATGATAGCGCGCTCGTTGAACGTAATAGTTTTCCGCCCATCGTTTGGTGGCTTGTTGCCATCGTTCGACGACCGGCTCCGCAAGAAAATAAAGATAATCTGACAACTTTGGGAATTCCGTGTCGAGCAACCCCAAGAACGCCACTTGGTCGCCGCATCGTTCCAGCTGACACGCCATTTCGTAGGCCAAAACTCCGCCGATACAGGCACCCGTCAGATAATAGGGACCATTCGGCTGAAACTCCTTGATTTCAGCCAAGTAGTCCCGTGCCATTTGCGCAACGTTAGCGTGCGGAGCCTCCAACCCCTCCGCACCTTTTGGCCGCAGGCCGAAAATTGGATACTCAGCGCCGACGTAGTGCGCTAGACGAGCGTAGAAGAAAAGCTCGACGTCAACTTCGCCGCCCATTCCTCCAGGAACCATATAGATCGGACTCTTCCCGTTGCCGGCTTGAAATTGACGGAGGTACTGCCAACCCGTGGTTCCGACCTGACTCGACGAGTATCTCTGCCGCTGCGCATCGGCAACTGGCCGGGCCAGTTGTTCGATAGTCGGGTAGCGAAATAAGGTCACCATCGGTAGATCGATTTGAAACTCTTCGCGCATTCGCGCGTAAATCTGAACCGCCAGCAATGAATGACCCCCAAGGTCAAAAAAATTGTCGCGCACACTGACCTTTTCTTGCCGCAGCACAGTTTTCCAGATGCGCTCCATGGTTTCTTCGATCTCGCCACTCGGCCCGATGTATTCCGTTGACAAGTCGCGCTGGATTGGATTGGGAGCGGGCAGCGCTTTGCGGTCAATCTTGCCATTGGGCGTCAAGGGCAGTGCCGCCAGCACGACAAACTGTGACGGCACCATGTAATCCGGCAAGGTCGCGCGCGCGTGCGCGCGCAATTCATCAGCGCTGGGCGCCGGTTCAGCTGCGATGTAGGCCACCACGCGGCGATCGCCCGGGCTATCTTCTCTGACTATGGCGGCGGTTTCTTTGATCGCGGGATGACGCGCTAGTGTCGCTTCGATTTCGCCCAGCTCAATGCGAAAACCACGCAACTTGACCTGATTATCGATTCCCCCAAGTAGTCTATCTGCCCGTCGGGCCGATAGCGCGCCAGATCACCCGTCCTATACAGCCGCCGCTGGGAATCGGCGCTGAATGGATTGGTGACAAACTTCTCCGCCGTCAGCTCCGGCCGGTTGTGATAGCCCTGAGCCAGTCCTTCGCCGCCGAGGTAGAGCTCGCCGGCAACTCCGATCGGCACCGGATTGAGCCAGCGGTCGAGTATATACGCTTGGGTATTGTGGATTGGCCGGCCAATGCTTGGCGCCGCGCCGCGCTGTCGCAGCGTGAAAGTTGAATAGGTTGTATCTTCCGTCGGCCCGTAAAGGTCGTAAACTCGCTCCACCGAGGTGCTCTCGTAGATCCGATCCACCAGCTCGGTTTTGAGCGGTTCGCCTGCTAAGTTGACCGTCCGCACCGAAACCGGAATCTGGCCGCCGCGCACCAGTTCGGCCATCGCCGACGGCACCGTGTTGACCAGCGTCACCTCGCCGGCTGCAGGCAAGTTGGGCAGCTGCAATGCGTCTTGAGCCAGGATTACTGCACCACCGCTTCCTAGCGTGACAAATAGTTCGAAGATTGATAGATCGAAGCAAATCGACGTCGCCGCCAACACGCCGCGCAGCTCCTCTGCACCGAAGACCGACTTGGCCCAGTGAATGAACGCCACGGCGCTCCGGTGTTCGATCGCCACGCCCTTCGGTTGTCCGGTGGAACCCGAAGTGTAGATCAGATACGCAAGATCGTTGGACCCGCCTGACCGGCTTAGATTTTCATTACTGTCGGACTCAGTGCGCTGCCCATCGCTATCGACGCAAATCTTGCGCACCGACGACTCGGCAAACTGCCCGATCAGCTCACTTTGAGTCACCAGAACGCTGGCGCCGCTATCGCGCAGCATGAAATTCAGCCGCTCGCGCGGATACTTTGGGTCGAGCGGCACATAGGCTCCACCAGCCTTGAGGATCGCCAGCAGCGCAGCCACCATTTCGACCGATCGGTTCAGGCAGACCGCCACCATACCGCCAGAGCCGATGCCGAGCGTTCTGAGATGATGCGCTAACTGATTGGCGCGCTCGTTGAGATTGCGATAGCTAACCCGCTCCGCTTCATAGATCAGCGCCACCGCATCCGGCCTGCCCTCGGCCTGGATCTCGAAGAGCTCGTGGATCAGTTGGTCTTTGGGATATTCGATGCGATTGTCGTTCCAGATATGAAGCAACTGCTCGCGCTCCGGCGCCGACAGCATCGGCAGCTGGCCCAGCTCCTTGCCCCCGTCCGTAGCGACGGCCTCGATCAACGTTTGGTAATGTCCCAGCCAGCGCCGGATGGTCGCCGCGTCGAAGATTGCGCTGTTGAACTGCCACTGCAACGTAATATCGCTGCCAGTGTCGATAACGTTGAACTCGCTGTCGAGGCTCACCCCCGCACGCGGCACACTGTCCTGGCTAACGTCCAGTCCACGAAAGCTACCTTTGTATTCTACTTTATCGACGTTGGAACTAACCGCCACGAGCGGAGCTCGGCTCGCGTCGCGCGGCAGTTTTAGCTTCTGCAGTAAACTTCCATAGGTGCAATTCTGATGTTCGAAGGCATCGAGAACCGCTGTTCGCAACGCTGTGAGATAATCGACAAACTTTGTTTCAGCAGTGAGGCGAGTGCGCAGCGGCAGGAAGTTGACGCAATGACCGACTAGGTCCGGGCTTCCATAAGAGATTTGACCCGCGGCTGAAATGGCAACCGCAAATTCTTGCTGGCCGCTCAGTCTATGGAGCAAGACGTTGAATGCCGCCAGGCCGGTCGCGAACAGTGTTGCGCGTCGCTCGGCCATAAACCGTCGCAAGCGATCAGCGAGCTGCTCCGGGAGCTTGAGACACTCTTGAGCGCCTGAGTAACTTCGCGTCGCCGGACGGGGCCGGTCGGTTGGCAAGTCGAGCAGCGGCACCGGTTGTTCGTACTGAGCTAGCCAGTACGCTTCGGCTTCGGATGATTTCCCCTCTTGCCGCTGGCGTTCTTGCCAAGACGCATAGTCGCCAAACTGCGTTGCCGTCGCTAACGAGGGCGTTTCGCCGTTGCAGAAAGCCGAGTAGAGCGCGCCGAGCTCCGCAAACAGCACGCCGTGCGACCAGCCATCGACTGCGATGTGGTGGGTGGTCAACACCAGCTTATGGTCTTCGGGAGCGCACTTAACGATGCGGGCGCGCAAGAGCGGCCCGCCATCGAGCGCGAACCGTTCGCGGTTGTCCGCTTCCGCCAACTTGCGGAGCTGCTCGGCTTGCAGCGTTTGATCCAAATGCGACAGATCCTCGAGCGGTACCGCGATATCGACTTTGCTCCTGGTCGTGACTTCGCGCCCTTCCGCATCGAAGACCGCGCGCAGTGCATCGTGGCGCGCGACGATTTCATTGATGGCTTTCACCAAGGCCTGACAATCCAAACCCCCGCGCAAGCGCAGCAGGGCCGTGTCGGCGAAAGCCAGGGAAGCCTCGTCGCTCAGCTGCGCCGCCAACCAGAGCTCGCGTTGGCCCTCGGTCATAGAAAATTGCGCCGGCGTCTTGCTTCCTCCGTCAAGAGTAGCTTTCAGCGGCGGCGTCCCACTGGACGAGGTTGGCAGAAAACCCGCCGCCTGCATGGCCGCAAGGCTGTCGCGAAACGCCGCGACGATGCGTTCTACGTCGGCGTCGCTGTGCGCCGCCGTCAAAATCCAACTGCGCCCTTCCCAGACATGGATGCCCCTGTCCCGCATGTGCACATAGAAAAGCCCCGCGTGGGTGCAGTCCGGCGGGAACTCCACGGCAAATACCGAACTGAAGTGCGGTATGCGCACCGGCACTCGTGCCGTTTCGGCCTCTGCACGCAGAGCGTTCACGAGTCGCTCCGTGCGTTGATTCACAGTTTCCTGCAATTGCGGACCCTGCTCTTTTAAGTAGTTCAAACAAGCCCACGCTGCCGCCAGTGCAAGCGGGTGGCGCACGAAGGTGCCGGCGAAGTAGGTCATGCCGACTTCCGGCGCCGAATCGTCACCGTACTGCCAAGGGCCGCCATCCAACGCGTCCATGTATTGCGCGTTGCCCGCTACCACACCGATAGGAAAGCCGCCGCCGATCACTTTGCCGTAGGTCGCGATATCGGCGCGGATGCCGTAGACTGCCTGCATGCCTCCTAGGTGAGTGCGAAATCCGGTAATCACCTCGTCGAAGATCAGCGCGCTACCAGATTCTTCGGTGAATTCTCTGATTTGCTGAAAGAGCTCCTTCGGTTGAAAATCGACGCGCCGTCCTTGCACCGGCTCGACGATAACGGCGGCAAGCTCGTGGGCGTGAGCGCGCAGGATTTCCAAACAGCGCGGATCTTCATGATCCAATACGAGCATATTCTGGGTTGCGCTCGCGGGAATGCCCGGCGCGGCTGGAATCGATTTCAGCTCACCGCTACGGTTGACACCGCGCACGACCACTTCATCAAAGATACCGTGGTAGTCACCGCTGAACGTCGCGATCTTGTCGCGGCCAGTGACCGTGCGCGCCATCCGCATCGCCGCGAGCACCGCTTCAGAGCCGGTATTGCAAAACGCGGCGCGCTCCATGCCCGTTAGCTCGCACAAAAGCTTGGCCACTTTCCCTGCCAGCGGTGACTGCGGGCCGATTTCCATGCCCTGTTCCAACTGTTTGTGCAGTGCTTCGGTGACAAAGGCCGGTGCGTGGCCGAAGAAAATCGCGCCAAAGCCGCTGGTCAAATCGATGTATTCATTGCCGTCAACGTCCCATAGCTTGGCGCCGGCAGACCGTTCGGTAACGATCGGGTAGACTAACTCTTTCCACCACGCGCGAAAGCCGGATACCGCGCGGGGGTCGGCGAGGTAAGAGCGATACTCGGCGGTGAGCTCCTTCGATTTTCTGGTCTTTGCCAGATAACTCGCGCTCAGCTCTTTGAGTGCCTCCACCTGGCGCGCGCTCAGGCCGCCGCTGCTGCCTTTGTTGACCGGCTTGTAGGGGCCGAAGCCGCGCGTTTCGCTAGTGATCGTCTCCGGCTTGATTGCCGGTGTTGTCGGCGCTGCCGCTATGACTACAGGTTGAGTATTCTGCGCTTTCACTGTCGTGGACACTGCCGCGGCGCCGCGCAGCATGTCGAGCTGTTGCTGCATCAAGTCTAGCTGCCTAGCGAAAATCCGTTCCAAAGCGTCATGATCGGTCACGCCGTGGATCGCTAGGTTACCGACCGTATTCTGATCACCGATGGGTTGGCACACTTGGGACTCAACGTCGTGATCCGTCGCCGCCTCGCTATTTTCAACGACCGACACGGGTGGTGGAGGTATTAGCGTCACAAGATGATCCGCCAGGCTATTTAGCGAGTCGTACTCTTCCAACAATTGGCGGAATTTGATGTTGATCGCGAATCTCTTATGGATAGCGGTGCTCGCCTGGGTGAGAATCAAGGAATCGAGACCGAGCTCGAGAAAAGCGACGGTCGGTGCGAAATCAGCTAGCGGGATACCGGAGATCTCGCTGAACAACGCTTGCAACTCACCTAAGATGCGCGCACGGTGGGCAGCTCCATCCACCGCCGCTGGTTTTGACGATTGTTTAACGATCGGGTTCATAGCCGGTTTGCTCGCCTCATTGAGTTTTGCAACGGTCGGTGGGGCATCGACCCAATATCGCTTCCGTTCGAATGGGTAGGTCGGCAGCGGCACTTTGCGGCGCGGTCGGTGATCGTGCACCTCTTGCCAATCGACCGCAGCGCCTGCGCACCACAGACGGCCGAGCGCCTGCAGCAATGCATCAAGGTCACGCTCGCTGGCGCCGTCGCCCGCCAACGAGGTCAAGAACTCTATTTGCGTTTCTCGCTCGGCTTGCTGGCGCGCAAAAGTGCCTAAAGCTCGACCAGGACCCACTTCCAGCAGATGCGTCGGTAGAGCGCTCAACAATGTGCGCAGCGCGTCACTGAAACGCACGGCCTGGCGCATCTGTCGAACCCAATAATCGGCGGCGATTGGGCGATCGTTGGCGATCCAATCACCGGTCAATGAAGAAACCCAAGGGATTTGCGGAGCGTCGAATTTCACGCGCCGCACTATTTCGCCAAAGGGCGCAAGAATCGGATCGAGCATCGCCGAGTGAAACGCGTGCGATGTGCCAAGACGTTTGCAAACTACTTTTTCTTCGCCGAGCTGTGCCTCTAGTGCTTCGATCGCTTCATGGGGACCCGCAACCATCGTCAGCTTTGGGCTATTGATCGCTGCAATCGACAAAGCTGCGCCAAGGCGCGGCGCGAGCTTGTCCTCCGCCAATCGCACCGCCAGCATCACGCCGCAGGGCAGCGCTTGCATCAGCCGCGCGCGCTCGGCGAGCAGCATCAACGCATCGTCGCGCGACATCACGCCGGCGAGACACGCCGCGACGTACTCGCCCAAACTGTGGCCGATGAGCGCTCGCGGACGCACACCCCAGCGCAGCCACTGCTGCGCCAAGGCATATCCGACGGCGAACAGCACCGGCTGGGTGATCAGAGTGGCGTTGATATCGGGATGCGATTTTTCGTCATCGGTTGAGTCGGGATACAAAACCTCGCGTATGTCGAGGCCGAGTCGAGGTGTGAGAAATTCGGCGCAGGCGCTGAGCTCAGTGTAAAAGAGTCCCTTCTCATCGTACAAGCCGCGCGCCATGTTAACGTATTGCGCGCCTTGGCCAGGAAACATGAAAGCCACGCCCGACGTCTCGCTGAGCGGCTTTCCTTTCGGATCAGCCGTGGTTAGCACCGTGATGGCTTCGCTCCGGTCGCGGCACACGACTGCCCGGCGGTGCGCGAAATCGCGCCGGCCGGTTTGCAGCGTGTGCGCTACATCGGCGAGGTTTAGATCGGGATTTTGTTCAAGACGAGTAGCAAGATTGATCGACGCTTGAGCGAGGGCGGCCTCGCTCCGTGCCGATAGCACGAGGAGCTGCGGAGCACGCGCCGGCGCCGCGACCCCACGCTCCGGTGCTTCTTCGAGCACGACATGCGCGTTGGTGCTGCCCGTGCCAAAGGAGCTGACTCCAGCGCGCCGCAGTGTGCTACCCTGCGTCCACGGCTTGAGTTTCGTGTTGACATAAAATGGACTATTGGCGAAATCAATTTTCGGATTGGGTTTTTCGAAGTGCAGACTCGGCGGCAGCTGCTTGTGCCAAAGCGCCAGCGAGGTTTTGATCAATCCCGCGACTCCGGCAGCGACATCGAGATGACCGAGGTTCGTCTTGACCGAACCGATGGCGCAAAAGTTAGTCGCCTCGGTGGACGCTCGAAACGCCTGGGTTAGAGCGGCAATTTCGATAGGATCGCCCAGCGGCGTCGCGGTGCCATGGGCTTCGACGTACGAGATTGTCGCGGCGTCGACGCCGGCGACGGCCTGTGCCAAGCTGATGACCTCCGCCTGTCCGTCAACGCTGGGGGCGGCAAAGCTCACCTTCGCCGAACCGTCGTTGTTGACGGCTGCGCCTTTGATCACCGCCCAGATGTGATCGCCGGCGGCCAGTGCTTCCGACAGCCGTTTGAGAACTACAATACCGACGCCATTGCTGAACAAGGTTCCCTGCGCGTTGGCATCGAAGCTACGGCAGTGACCATCCGGCGAAGCAATGTTGCCTTCCTGATAAAAATACCCCCGCTCCTGTGGCACCGAGATAGAGACCCCGCCCGCCAACGCGACATCGCATTGATAGTTCAACAGGCTCTGCCAAGCTTGACAGACCGCGACCAGCGAGGTCGAACAGGCATTGCTGACGTTAACGCTCGGTCCTTTTAGATTCAGTTTGTAGGAAACTCTGGTTGTCAAGTAGTCTTTGTCATTGCCAAGAAAGATCAAACCATCGCCGGCTTGGGCTGCAACGTCGGCACGACCGAAAAGATAGTTCAAGAAGTAGCTGCTTTTGGTCATTCCGCCGAACACACCGACGACGCCGGAGTGCTTTTCCGGATCACAGCCGGCGCTTTCCAAAGCCTCCCACGCGGTTTCGAGAAAGATGCGCTGTTGCGGGTCCATCACCTCCGCTTCTTTGGGTTGGATGCCGAAGAAGGCAGCGTCGAACCATTCCGGCCCTGGCTCGCTCAGGATGCCGCGAGCTCGGACATATGCCTCATTGCCGATGGTGCCTGCATCGACTCCCGCGGCGGCCAGTTCGGCGTCGCTAAAAAAGCGAATCGACTCGACGCCGCTTTGCAGGTTACGCCAAAACTCGTCAATACGATTCGCGCCGGGAAAGCGACCCGCCATACCGACGATGGCAACCGCTTCAGCGTCTGCTTGGATTTCAGAGTCCGCCATGCGGCCGCCTCATCCCCTGTGATTTCTTACCGAAGAAGAACTTTTGTTTCTGTGCCCTTTCCCGCGCTTGATCGAGAATTGGTTTGCCGCCAGGTTCACCCTCTAAAAATTTCGCCATGGCGCGAATGGTTGGATATTGGAACATCTTGACTATGGGTAAATCACGGCCCAGCACCTCGCACAGCCGTTTGTGCGCCTGCACCATCAGCACCGAATGGCCGCCGAGATCGAAGAAATTCGCCTCGGGATCCACCGCCTCGAGTTGAAACAGACTCTGCCAGACCGCCGCGATGCTCAGCTCTAAATCCGTGGCAAGCAGAACTTGCGCATCGCTTCGCAAAGGCGGGACGTTGTCTCGCCGCGGCGTTGTGTATTCCGGCGCGAGCTCCGGTAGCTCAGCCACAAGTTCGCCGACCGAGTATTGTGGGTTGGCGCACATCGCTTCCAGCACTAGTTGCAGCTCGCCGAGCAGGCGGCGAATGTTTTCTTTTGAGTATTCGGCGTCGCGAAAGAGGATTTTTATGCGCAGATCGCGCGCTGGAGTCACCATTAACGTGAGCGGATAGTTGGTGGTCTCCGGAACCGCGACAGGCTGTACTACAATGTCCGCGCCCAGCCGCTGAGTGCCAGTGCCGACGAGATAGTTCTGAAACACCAACAGGCTTTCGAATAGCCGGTGGCGTGCCGGCACCTCCGACCAACGCTGAATCTCTTCCGGGGAACAACACTGGTGCTCGCTTGCGGCAAATTGCTTTTGCTGCACGGCCGCGAGGAAATCACAGAGTGGAGCGCTCCTGTCCACCTGTACGCGGATCGGTAGATTGTTGACGCAAGGACCCACCATCGCTTCGATGCCGCGCAGCTCGGCTGGGCGGCCGGAAAGAGCCGCGCCGAAGATCACGTCTTGCGCGCCGCTGCGGCGGCTCAAGAGCATTGCCCAAGCGGCTAGGACCAGCGTATTGAGCGTCAGTCGGTGCGAGCGCGCCAGCGTTTGCAGCGAGGCCATCGTGCTTTCGGAGAGACGGCCGGACTCTTCGCAAAAAGCATTTGAAGCGCTCGCCCCGGGCACCGCGTTGCGGTGTAAGCCAAAGCGTGTCGGCTGGGTGATGCCTTTTAACTCTTCACGCCAGAAGTTTTCGCTGCTCCCGGCCGCTTGGCACTGCAGCCAATGGACATAGTCGCGAAACTGGCACGCGTAGGGCAGATTTTCCGAAGCGCCGCCGCACACCGCGCTGTACTCAGCCGACAGCTCTTGGAAGACCAGTGGCCAGGACCAACCATCGATCAACAAATGATGCGTCGTCCAAATGAAATAATGGGTCTCTTCGGCAGTGCGAATGAGCGAGAGTCGCAAGAGCGGCGCGGCTGCCAAGTTGAGCCCTACCTCTCGGTCCTCGCGCAGCAGGGCGACGAGCTTTTCTTCCTGCTTGGCGGGCGGATCAGCGCGCCAATCGGCGTCGAGCCAAGGAATCGAGGCATTGGCAAGCACATATTGCAGCGGCTCCGGCAGATCGAAAGTAACAAAGCCACTGCGCAAGACCGCGTGGTGCGCCACCACCCGTTCCCATGCTTTTCTGAAAGCGGTTTTGTTTAGTGGACCACGCAAAATGTAGTGCCACTGCTCAAAGCCGAGTTTGCCGCTGACGCCGTCCATCGCATAAAACAATCTCTGCATCGGCGTCAGGGGATAGAGATCCTCAACGGCACCGTGTTGTGAAACCAGACGATCCAGCCACGGCTGATCGACGTCGGCCAGAGGAAAATCTTCCGGCACCAGGACGGACTCGCCGGCGCCGGCAGAGAGTTCGAGCGCACTTCGCAGCGCCGTGAGAAATTTGCCGGCGAGGGCTTCTACCGTTGCCCGTTGGTGCAAGTGCTCACAGAAGATCCAGCGCACTTCAAAGCATCCGTCTTGCACCGCGCAAACGATTTCGAACTGATAGCGCGGCTGCGCTTTGGCGCTGTGCCATGAGCCGGTGGATTCCTTGGCGAAACGAAACAGCGTCGAGTGCGCCAGCCATTGATCCACCTGCCCAAGATAGTTAAAGGCTACCCGCGCTTGGGGTAGAGACGCTAGCTCACGACGCACGTTCTCGTCATTGCAGAGATAGCGCAGCGCGCCATAGCCAATGCCGTGGCGCGGCTGTGCGCGCAGCAGGCGCTTTGCCCGGCGTAACGATTCCGCTAGAGCACCGGCTGCGGGCAGTTCCAGGCGCACTGGGGAGATGGCAGTAAACCAGCCGATCGTGCGAGATACGTCAGCATCCGCAACTAACTCATCGCGGCCATGCCCTTCGAGATCGACGAGCAGCGAGTCGCTGGCGATCCAACCTGCGAATGCCGTCGCCAGGGCACCGAGCAGGATTTCATTGATTGGCGCGCGCAGCGATCGAGGTGCCGCCTGCAGCAGGCGGCGCGTGTCGTCAGCGCTCAGCCGCATCGTGACGGTTTTGGTTGCAGAATCGCCACTGGACGCGGCTGTAGTATGATCGATCGGCAACTCTGCCGTAGCGCGGCTCGCGACGCTGCGCCAATAGTCGACTTCAGCTGCGACGACTTCGCTTTGCGCATAGTCGCGCAACGACGCCGACCACTTTTGATAAGAAGATGTTCGGCCTGGGAATGTCGGTTGTTGATTGGCACGCAGCGCCAGGTAAGCGGTCTCCCAATCTTCCATGAGGATGTGCCACGACACGCCGTCGATCACCAGGTGGTGGACAATGACAAGCAAACGCCCGGCGCATTCATGACCCGGCCGAATATGCGCGGCGCAGACAATTGGTCCGGCACTGATATCGAGCGATGTTTGTAAAGACTCGGCTAGCTGGGTCAACGCCGTTTCTTGGGCAATACTAGAAAGGCTGCGTAGATCTTTTCTGTGGATGGCGACGCGGTCGACATGCGTGGAATAGTTTTGCTCCCAGCCACTGGCATTTTTCTCAAAGCGCAGGCGCAAACTGTCGTGCTGCGCAACAACCTGCTGCAACGCCGCTTCCAAGATCTCCACATCGATATCTGCGGGCGTCTCGAAGAAAAACGCTTGGTTCCAGTGGTGCTGCTCGGCCAACTCTTGCTCGACGAACCAGTGCTGAATCAGCGTCAGCAAGACAGCGCCGCTAGCGTGCATGTGTTCAGCAGTCACAGTGGCTGTGCTCTCGGCGGTGACCGCCAAGGCAGCGATGGTTGGACGCTTGAACAAGTCTCGCGTCGCCAGTTTGAGCCCAGCCTGGCGCGCTTTACTGATGACTTGGATGCTAAGAATCGAATCGCCACCCAACTCAAAAAAGTTATCATCGATACCGACGCGGGACACACCGAGGACCGTGCGCCAGATCTCACATAAAGTCGCTTCATCCTCCGAGCGTGGCGGCCGGTAGTCCTGGCACAGCTCCGTTCGCAGCGGGTCAGGAGGCGGCAAGGCTTGCCGATCCAGTTTGCCGTTGGCCGTCAGCGGCAGCCTTTCGAGCCGGACAAATGCGGCGGGAATCATATGCTCCGGTAGGTGCGCGCGTAAACGATCACGCAGCTCTTCGCTGCCAATGTCTCGGTCTGCAACAAAATAACCGACCAAGCGCTTATCGCCCGGCTTGTCTTGCCGCGCTATGACCGCGGCTTCTTTGACTTCGCATTGCTGCTGCAGCACCGCTTCGATTTCACCTAACTCAATGCGAAAGCCGCGAATCTTCACCTGCTGGTCAATCCTGCCGAGATATTCGAGATCACCGTTGGGCAGCCAGCGCGCCAGATCGCCGCTGCGGTAGAGCTTTGCTTGCGGATCGGTACTGAACGGATCGGCAATAAATCTCTCGGCGGTTAGTGCCTCACGCCGCAAATAGCCACGGGCAACTCCACCACCACCCACGTGGATCTCGCCCGGAACGGCGATGGGAACCAATTGTCGGTATTGGTTAAGTAGGCGGATGTTAAGATCGGCAATCGCCTTGCCAATGATGCTGCTCGAACCGGCGTTGAGATCGGCTTTCACAACCCGCCGATGGGTCACATGCACCGTGGTTTCCGTGATGCCGTACATGTTCACCAGATGCGGCCGCTCATCGCCGTAGTAGTCAAACCACGGCTGCAAACTTTGAAACTCCAGCGCTTCACCGCCAAAAATGACCGCGCGCAGCGGCATCTCCGCAGACCGCACCTGCGCGATCATCGGATCTATCAATTGGCGAAACGCCGAAGGAGTTTGATTCAGCACAGTGACGCCGTGCTTTCTGATCAACCCGGCAAACTCCTCGGGTGATCGGCTCACCTCGTGCGGCACCACTACTAACTTGCCGCCGTGCAGCAAGGCGCCCCAGATTTCCCAGACCGAAAAGTCGAAGGCGTAGGAATGAAATAGCGTCCAGACATCCTTCGAGTCGAAGCCGAACTGCGCCTCGGTAGCCTGGAACAATCGCGCCACGTTGCGGTGCGTCACCAACACGCCTTTGGGCTTGCCCGTGGGGCCTGACGTGTAAATCACGTAGGCCAGATTGTCAGGCGTGGCTCCACTGGCAAGGTTGTTTTGTTCCCCAGTACTAGGGGAAGAAACTGCAGTATCGTCCTGCTCGATCAGCAGTGTCGTAACCGATGAGACACTATGGAAGTTTTCTAAACCGGGTTGCACTAACAGAACCGTTGCTTGAGCGTCCTCAAGCATGAATTGACTGCGCTCCGCCGGATATTTCGGATCGAGCGGCAAATACGCGCCGCCCGCCTTGAGGATCGCTAACATGGCAACGATCAACGCCAGCGACCTTTCGGCGCACAGACCGACTAAGACGTCTGGGCCGACGCCTGCGGCGCGCAGGCGGTGCGCCAACAGATTGGCGCGCTCGTTCAACTCGCGGTAGCTAAGATGCTGCCCTTCACAGGAAACCGCGATATTGCTTGGCGTCCGTTCGACCTGCGCTTCGAAGGATTCGTGCAGGCAATCGCCGCGCGCGTATCGGTTTGTGCTTTGTCCAAAACTCGTGGTTAGTTCCTGCTTTTCTTCGTGGGTCAGGAGGGGCACATCCGATAGCTTCCGCTCCGGCGCGCCGATCATTCCTTCGAGCAGATTTTGTAAGTGGCGGAGCATGCGCTGGCACCCGTCGTCACAGTAGCGAGCGCGATCGTATTCGAGGCGCAGAAGAAGGCATTGATCGTTGTAAGCGATGACCGTGAGTGGGTAGTTTGTCTGGCCGCGATGCTCGAAATGACGATGCTGCCATCCATTGCTCTCGGCGCTCATCACGCCGTCGAGGGAACGGTTTTCGAAAACCAAAAGACTCTCAAAAAGCGGCGTGCCTGCTAGAACTTCACTCCATTCCTGCACCTTGACCAATGGGGTGTGCTCATAAGCACGCAGCGCGAGCTGCTGATCTCGCAAATCACGGAGCCAAGGGAGCAGAGAGGCTTGCGAATCGATACGTGCCCGCAGCGGTAGTGTGTTAATCAGTAGCCCGACCATGTCGTGCGCGCCATTTAGAGCGGAATGGCGGCAGGCGCGGGTTGCCCCGAAGATGACATCGTCCGAGCGAGTATAATGATGCAGCAGGAGCGCCCACGCTCCTTGTAGGAGCGTGTTGACGGTCAACCCATGTTCGCCGGCGAAAGCGCGGAGCGTATTTGCAGACCCACTCGATAGCCGTGTCTCGACTACGCCTTGCCGTCGTTCTAATTCAATAGTTGGAGCAATGCCGCGTGGTAGATTGATGCTCGGCGGCGCGTGTAGCCCTTTTAGATGGTTACGCCAATAGCGTTCTGCACTGCCGAAGTCTTGTTTCCCGAGCCAATCTATAAAATCTTTGTGGGGACGAACTGGAGGCAACTCAATTGCTTGGCCGGCGCGCAATGCCGCGTAGAACGTGAACACATCGCGGAGCACAATCGGAAATGAGCGACCGTCCATTAAGATGTGGTGGAAAGTCCAAAGCAGTCTGAATTGCCGCTCACCGAGAGTAACGAGTTTCAGCCGCATGAGTGGCAGTTGTGTGAGATCGAAGCCGCTGCTTCGATCGTCCACAAGCAAGCGTTCCCAGCGGATTTCTTGTTCGTTCGCGGCGCAGTCGTGCCAGTCGAGCGTTGCGAAACTGAGCGTTGTTTCCGAACAGACTTCTTGACGAGGTTCACCCGCACCATCAAGAACAAAACGAGTTCGGAGAACGGCGTGTCTCTCGACGACTCGTTGCCAGGCTTCACGTAGGCACGCTAGATCCAGATCTTCGCTAAACGTACAGACGATTTGTTCGACGTCGACGCCGGAGATGCTTGTATCGAGGCTATGAAATAGCATCCCTGCTTGCAGCGGCGAGAGCGGGTATGAATCCTCGACAAATGGGTTCGATACCACCTGTTGCAGCGTATTGGTTAAGGTCGACTCGGACATGACAGCTCGGTTCTCGATAAACTCTGGCGCGGGTCTCCGGCCTTGAAGGCGAAACCTCCCGATAGTCGAATCGGCCACTGCGAAGTAGAACTAAAGGGTGACAACGTGAAGGGTTTTTCAGAGACGTCAGCGCAAAATCAGGCACACAAATAATACGAAGGTCGCAGACAGCAACGTGCCTGGCGAAACCGCGCCGTTGGCCGTTTGACAACGGTTAACGCGAACTGTTAACAAGGCGATTAATCCGGCGCTTATCTGAAATGCGAGCTATCTAACAACCAACCAAACCAGGAGGTAAGTCATGCTATCGGCAAGTGATCTTAAAGGCGTTTTGGGGATGATGCCGGCGTTTGCGACCCCGGACGCGACCGACATTCGGTCGACGCAGACCATCGCCGTGGACAATCTCAAAGAGGGCGTCGACAAAATCATTAAAGACGGCGTCAACAACATCGCGACGACAGGCACCTACGGTGAGTGCTACAATCTTTTGTTCGATGAATTTAAAACCTTGGCTGTGGCCGCGGTCGACGCGGTCAAGAAGCGCGTGCCGCTTTTCATTGGCGTGACCAGCCCCAATCCGCGCGAAGTCATTCAAAAGATGAACTTCGTCAAGGACACCGGAGCGGACGGCGTGTTACTCGGTGTGCCTTATTATGAGACTTTGCATCCACAGGACGCGGTCAAATTTTATCACGACATCGCCGATCTGTTTCCGACGCTGAACATCCTCATTTACCACAACCCCGACAACCATAAATTTAGCATCCCGGTGGCGATCTTCCCGGAACTGGTCAAAAAGCCCAATATCATCGGCATGAAGGACAGCCATCGCACGACCCAAGCATTCATGAATCTGCAAAAGATCGTCAAGGGCAAAATCAGCGTGTTTGTTAACCAGACGCAGATCTATCCTTACTACGAGCTCGGCGCTGCCGGCTGCTGGTCCACCGAAGTTTGGATGGGGCCATGGCCGATTCTTTATCTCTTGGAACAGGCACGTAAGGGTGACGTCCAAAAGATGATCGAAGTAATCGGTGACTTGGGGGGTATCGGCTCAGGCAAACCCGTGCCGGGCGCTGGTAACAAGCGGCCGCAGGAATTCGGCGATTATTGCAAGGTCGGCCCGACCCGCGTACCCTTTGTCACCTTCCCGGAAACCGAGCTCGCAAAAGCAAAAGCGCGCGCGGCGCACTGGAAGGAACTCAACGCGAAATATCGTCCGCTCGTCGAAGCGCTGCGCTCGAAATCGGCAGCGTAAAGAAACATACCTCTAGCAAAAAACCCCCGAGAGACCGGGGGTTTTTTTTGGCCCTAGGTGCTCGCTCACTACTGCGGCAGCGCAGTTTCTTCCACCTGATACATCTCGAGAGAATCCTGTCTCGAGCCGCGCGTGCGGCGCCCGAGCGCAAGTCATGGCATTGATGGATGTGACGATCGGCTGCGCATACTTTTTGCGCTCATCCTGCAGTCGCTCTTGCAGTTGTTTGAGTAGCACTCCGGCAGCCGTCGTGTCAATGCTCGGCAGCAACGCGGCAAACGTCGTCCCGCCAACCCGCCCGATCAGGTCCGGTCGCGGTAAGTGACTTCCCAATAGTTCAGCGATCACACATAATAGATGATCGCCTGCGACGTAGCCGAAGCGGTTGTTGATCCAATCGATGCCATCGCAATCGAGGTAAACCAACGTGAGCGGCTCATCGCCGTGGTGGTCTTTCATCTCGCGCGCCACCAAATCATCGAAGGCGCGGCGATTCGGCAAGCCGGTGAGCGGGTCCTTCGATGCCAACCCCACGATTTCATCGAACTGGCTGCGCAGCTGAGCCAGCACCACCCCTTCCATGACAAGCAAAGTCGCTCGCGCAAGAAAGCGCCAACCGAGCAGGGCAGGATCGCTCGTCGTGCCGGCTGCAAGCTCTTCGACAGTCAACCAAAGTGCCGCGCACAAGATTGCCAACGACACCGAGGCACGCCGGCCAACATACCAGGCGACTAGCGCCACCGGCACAACGTAAAAAAAACCGGCCTGCAACGCCGACCCCACATGGAGATTGAACCCGGTGACAAGAATAGCCAGAGTCACCGCGAGAATCACGACTTGAAACTGGGATTGGGAATCTAGGATTCGGATGAGCGGTCGCAGGTTCATAGAATCGACACAGCCCTGAGATGAGAAGCCGATGAGCGACAAATTTTTGTCGGTACGACTTGCATCTGACCCGGCACGCTTTTCCTAGCGGATCACGAGAAAGATGATCAGACCGCCGATGGTTCCCGTGGCGCAGGCCAAAACGAATTTGGCGGCGATCAAGTAGTGGTACGATTCGCGAACTCTCGGGGGCGGATTGTCAGGCTTTAGGATTTTTTTGTAGCGCGGCTTGTGCTCCATGCACATCGAAAAAGCAGAAATTGTGCCACCCGTTCTCAGCCAGCAGATCGTTCTGATCCGGTGTACCCGGCAGCACCTTTTAACGCCTCAGTGGCACCCAAATTGTATTACTGCCAAGGCAATGAATGAGGCCGCCGGAACTAGTGATGACTTCATCATTCTGATCCCCATCTACAACGACTGGCACGCGGTTCGTTTGCTGCTGCCGGCTCTAGACGAAGAGTTGACTGCAAACGGCATGTCCGCGGACATCCTTATCGTCGACGATGGTTCTACGGCGGCGCAACAAGGTTCACTAACGCCGTTAGTCGAGTTTGAGGCCATCAGAGCGATCGACATTTTGTCACTGCGTCGGAACCTCGGTCATCAACGTGCGATCGCCGTTGGCCTTTCGTTCATTGAAAGCAACCGGCGCGGCCGCTCAGTGCTCGTAATGGATGGCGATGGTGAAGACGACCCTGCGGACGTTCCCCGCTTGATTCGCGAGTGCGTTGCCAAAAATATGACGCGCATCATATTCGCGGCACGTATCAGACGCTCAGAAAATTGGCTGTTCAAAGTCTGCTATCACTCGTACCGCTTGCTTCACTACCTTCTGACCGGAGTCAGCGTTCGGGTTGGCAACTTTAGCGCCATTCCTGCCTCGATACTGCGGCGTTTGGTCGCCGTGTCGGAACTCTGGAACCACTACGCAGCAGCCGTGTACAAAGCGCGTTTGCCTTCGGACGGGATTCCAACTTCTCGTGGCCAGCGCTTAAATGGCCAACCTCATATGAGCTTGGTTGCGTTGGTCGTGCATGGATTGAGCGCGATGGCGGTGTTTGGCGATCGTATCGGCGTTCGTCTCTTGATCGTTTTGGGCGCCGCCATGAGCTGTTTAGCCGCGGTGATTTTTATCGTTTTCGGCGTGAGAGCATTTACCACATTGGCGATTCCGGGCTGGGCAACGTATGTCACCGGGCTTTTGATCGTCATGCTAATGCAAATGCTTCTAGTAGTATTGGTCTTCGCGTTTGTCATTCTTGCCGCACGCGATAACGCCAGCATCGTGCCCAGTCGAGACTACGTCCATTTTGTGGACAGCATTGAGCGTGTCTATGAACCAATCCACGAGTCGGTACATTGGCGAAGAGCTGGATCTTTTCGCGCTGGCGACGCACTGGAAATGCTACGTTAAGGAACAGATCGGCGACTATCTGATCGGCGATGTGCTTGAGGTTGGCGCCGGTATCGGTGGCACAACGGCGGCTTTGCACGACGGTTCGGCACGCCGCTGGGTGTGCTTGGAGCCTGATCCGGAACAAGCGCGGCGACTGCGGCAAATGGCTTTCGGCCTCTCGTCACCCGCCTCCCCGCTTGTCGTTGCAGGTTCATTGACATCACTGGCCGAGCGGCCCTGTTTCGATTGTATTCTGTACATCGATGTCCTGGAGCATATTTCCAGAGATGTCGACGAGCTGGCATCAGCCGCAAAAAGGCTGCGAAGAAATGGCCATCTTGTGGTGCTTTCTCCCGCACATCAGTGGCTCTTTAGTGAATTCGATCGCAGCATCGGCCATATCCGCCGATACGATAAGGACAGCATGCGGCGCGTTGGGCCGCTCGGCTGCAGTGAAAAGAAAGTAGCGTACCTCGACGCTTTGGGTCTCTTTCTCTCGCTCGGAAACACCCTGGCTCTTAAACAGAGAACACCGTCTCACTGGCAAATCCGCGTTTGGGATCGAATATGCATTCCGATCTCACGCTGGGTCGATCCGATCTTGCTAGGACATTTCGGCAAATCGATCCTCGGGGTGTGGCAAAAGCTCGACTAGGATCTAGCGACACGCACGCTGACACAAGAAAAAGATGCCCATGGAAGAACAGTCCAGCCCAAGCAGTATTAAACGATGGTGTCTTGCGCTTGCATTATTCATAGCGACCCTGCTCATCGTCGGCGCAACGCTGCGCGACTACGGTGTTAGCTGGGACGAGCCACCCTACTATCATGCGTCTGATCTGCACGCGCAGTGGTTGGCACAACTGCCAGGCAATCTTCTGGCCGGGAAACTCAAGGAATCCATCGACGACAAAAATGTCGTGGCCGCTTGGCATTGGAATCCGTACCATGTGCCACATCCGCCCTTTTCACGCATCGTGTCTGGTTTGCTGAAGCACTGGTTGCACCCGACCCTGGATAAAGTCACTGCCTACCGGCTCGCTCCCGCTTTGTTTTTTGCGGTTCTTGTTACCGTGATGTTTCTTTGGATGAGCGCTGTTTTTGATGTAAGCACCGGGTTGTTTTCCGCGCTAGCGCTTATTCTTGTGCCGAACCTCTTTGGCTATGCGCACCTCGCGGTCACCGACATGCCGCTCGCTATGCTTTGGTTCCTAGTAGCTCTTTGCTTTTACAAGGGCTTGGGAGATTGGCGCTGGAGCGTGTGTTTCGGTGTCGCTTGGGGTTTGGCGCTGGCTACCAAGTTCCCGGCCTTGCTCATCCCGGTTCCGCTAATTCTTTGGACCCATGTTTTTCATCGTCACAGATATTCCAACAACGTGTTCTGCATGCTCTTTATCGCGCCGATCGTCATGATCGCTGTTCAACCCTATCTATGGCATCAGACCGGCGTGAGACTTGTGGAGTTTCTTTATGAAGGTTTCAGTCGGGGCTACCGTCCGGAAACCAGTTTTACGGTCTTCTACGATGGACAGTATTTTCTGAGCCATCAGCTACCGCGCTATTATCCTTTCTTGGTCGTCGCTATCACCACACCGCTGCCCCATCTTCTGCTTGCCGCGATCGCCCCTATACGCTTGCCCGGCCATAGAGAACAGCGCAACGCGGTTGGTTTTTTTGCACTGAACGCTCTTTTTGTTTTGAGCTTAGGCTTAATGCCGGGCGCGGTGTTGCACGACGGCGTACGCCAGTTGCTTTCTGCCCTTCCGTTTCTCGTTGCTCTTTCCGGTGTTGGGTTTTTTGTTTCGGTGCAACAGGTGTCGAGCGTTTGCAAGCGGCTGAAACTCGAAACGCGCATGCGGGTCACCAGACCTTCGGTTGCAGGTATTCTTTTGGCCGTTCTTTGTTTGAGTCCCGGGCTCGATGTGCTTTTGACCCACCCGTACCAGCTTAGTTATTACAACAGTTTGGTGGGGGGAGTTCGGGGTGCGTATCGACGAGGCTTGGAAATGAGCTACTTTATGGAGGCGATTAACGAAGATTTCCTCCGCCAGATGAACGAAACACTCCCCAAGAATGCGGTCGTTTATGGATCGTTCGCCACTTTCATGTTCGAGTATTACCAGAGAGAGCAGATTCTGAGAGACGATCTACGCTTCGTCGAGAAAGGGCCGTTCGATTTCATGGCGCTCCTTAACCGCCGCAGCCAACTCCAACCGAAGGAGCTCGTAATGATGAATGGTTCGAGCCAACCGATTTTTTGGGCTGGCGTCGGCCCCGTGCCGCTGGTGAGTGTATTCGACGCGCGGAAATAAAGCGTGGTTTGATTGCGACAGTATCACGCGGCCAGTGGATGTAGACGCGACCGGGCGCGAAGCGACTGAATTTGCCTGCGGGTTCGCAGCAATAAGATCAGCGTTACAACAACCAGCAACAACGTCGTTGAAAGCGATATCCACAAGCCGATTTTGAATGGCGTTGGTTCGTAGCGGAACATGACGTCATGTTCGCCGGGTTCGACAGCAACACCGCGGAAGAAGTAATTCACTCTCAGGACGTTGGTCTCCTTCCCGTCGACATAGGCCCGCCAGCCGGGGAAATATGAATCTGCCATGACCAGGACCCCTCGGTTATTGGAAGTTACCTTTAGAGTGACCGATCGCTGGCCGTACTCTGTGATGGTCGTACTAGCCAAAAAATCTTTTCTTGGCTGGTTAATTACTGGGCTATCGACAAAGACTTCCGTCGCGGGGTTGAATCGCTGGCTAGACAGTTCCGTTAGCATTTCGCGGGGGTGAATCTCTTTGTGTGTTTTTTGAACCACGTACGCGCGGGGCACGAAGCAATCCACTTGATACAGCCAAGAGGGGATCTCGGGAAAGTGTCGTGAGAGAGTGAGCCCCTTGAGTTCGAGGCGGTGAAAACTCATTACGTGGCGGATGTTGAGGGCGCCCATCAAGGTCGCTCTTTTGTCGAAATCAAGACGGTTGATGAAAAACAGAAACTCGCTATAGGTCATCTTCGCCATCGCATTGATGTCTTGCATGTGATCAAATCCGTGCATTGCACCCGTGTTGGGCAATAAGTTCTTGGCGATCCGAGTTGAAATCTCGCTGTACGTAGTGGGTTTTGGCGTATGGACAACGTAGGAACTTGGATGAGTATTGGTATTTTGGGGGTAGTAAAAGAGCCGAGTGGGGGGATTGTCAGGACTGCTGAGCACTTTTGGAGAGTTGACGATAGGCTGTGGGTCGACAAGGTACTGTAAATCTCTGTGCGCTGAATAAAGATCGAGAAACACGAAAGCTACCAATAGCGACCTAAATAGCGCCGGACGCAGGTAGCCAGCCTTTCCAAAAACGAAAAGTACCAGCAGGATCGACAGAAGTCCTAGCTGACGTTCGACACTTACCATTGCCGACGCGGTAAACTCCAAAGTGGTGCCAACCTGCGTCGAGACTATGTTTTGTTGAGCAACGAAGTTCCACAAAGCTGACGGAGTCAGGCGCAGCAGCCCATACACGACGGCGATTACGGCCCATAGAGAGCCTAAGATGATCAGCCCTCTACGGGCGGCAACCCTATCGGTTTGCTTGAAAAGAGTTATGCCGCGCAGAACTGCGATGAGAAAAAATACCTGTGTCAGAAAGAAAAACTTCTCAGGATAGCGAAAGGATCCCAGTCCACCGATGTGCTCATATAACAATCGGTACACAGGTGTGTAACTACCAAACGCGAGAACCAGTGTGCTCGCCAGAAGCAGGCAAATAATGAGTTTTTCTTTCACCCTGGCGTAGCAAAGCCAAAGGCTAGTCCCGGCAAGGGCGATAGCACCGAAGTAATAGCTGATGAAAAACGGCGTTTCCAAGCTGAAGAACATACGGAGTGAGTTACTTAGATCCAAATCAACCCGTTTATCGAGGACGAACAGATTGAGCAATCTCCACGGATTCAGCGACCACATAGTGGCTTCGACAAACGGAATTGATAGTTGCCGTCTGGATAACTTACCAAGCTCCCACATCGGTAGCAGTTGTACCATCGTGAGTAACAGCACCAACAGGTTCGCGGCGAGCAAACACACACTGGGTTTCAGCAATTTTTTGAGGCCGTGCGCCGGATCGCGATAAATCCCTTGCAACCAAAGCAATGCCGCACTCATGGCGAAGATTTCCGGTGAACCGGCGAGGAGCTGGCACAGCAACGCCAGAACGAATAGAACGAATTGGCTCCAGCAAGTGCGCTCAAGGCAGCGGTCCCAGAGGATTGCAATCCACGGCAGCCAGACCGCGCTCTGGAAGTGGTTGAGCAAATTGGTCAAGGAGACCATTGTACCGCCGAGCGTGAAGAGAAACGCGCCGATGAGAGCCTGTTCGACCGGAAGAGCCCAGCGCCGCAAGAGCAGATAGCACCCCGACGCTGCGATCATGTAATGCAGCAGAAACACCACCCGCACGGCGTCAAACAAAGGCAGTACACAAAAGAATAGATGAGGCGGGTAAAAGACACCCATCTGAATGTCGGCAAGCAACGGAAAGCCCATTCCCATGTGCCGGTTCCAAAGGGGGATTTCGCCGGCGGTACATGCCTCGCCCAAGCTATGGCGCAATGGGTAGAAATAATAGTGCAGATCACGAAAGAACGGGACTTTGGAGTCCCATACCATTTCGCCGCCGAAGAATAGCACGCCCAATATGAGGACTGTGAGGGCAGTGAGATCTGAGGAAAAGACTCTAAAAAATCGTTTGGCCATCGTGGCTTAAGGGGCTGAAGCTTCCTCCATGAAGCTTAGAAAGAACGACGAGGGAAGGGGTGAGCACCCCTTCCCTCGTTTGAGTTAGGACGATATCGAGCTGAGAGTTACGGACACGCGGTTCCGGTTGTTTGACCGTTGACGCTTTGGAAGCTCCAGGTACTCGAGCCGCAATTGCTGTGGGACGCGGTGATTACGAACGTGCCGGTACCAACCGCCGCTGTGATTGCCGAGATGTCAGGACTCTTGTTATAGCCAGAGTTGCTCCATGATGCGAGGCTGCCTGGCTTATATGTTTGGTTTGCTGCGAAGTAGGCTTCTTGCGCGGTCGCCGCGTTTCTCAAGTCAGCTTTGAGCGTTGCCTCATAGCCGCGTTTCCGATAAGCCGCGAATTGCGGGATCGCGATCGCCGCCAAGATACCGATGATCGCCACGACGACCAATAGTTCGATAAGCGTAAAGCCTTCTTCGTTACGGAGTCTCAATCTGTCCATTTTGAATAAACTCCCTTCTTCTTTCTGTCTATTTTTTGACCTTGTATTGTTAATCATTTGGCTGCCCTCATCCGCAGCGTTTTTGCCTGGTTTAGTTTCACCTGTTCCGGTCTTCTATCCTTGGTGCTTTCACCTCCTTTACGACGCTATTGGAACCAGTGACTTGCTGACCGGTTTCAAAAGCAAAGCTGGGGCCATTTGTGTCGGCACCGCTTAAGTAGCCGAGCTTCGGGCTCAAGCTGAAACGTGCACCGACGCTGACCCAAAGAGTCCTTTCATTTCCGTTCGATGCGCTCAGGCGCTTAAGAGCGTTCTTTCGTCAGTGACAACTTTCTGCATTTCGCCCAGTAACAAAATGTGTTACTGGCCGCTGGCCAATTCTTCGCCGCCGTTTTGTTTCGACGGCGACATGTCATATTTTTCCAGCCGGTGGCGCAGCGAGCGGTAATTTATTCCGAGTATTTCCGCCGCGCGCTTTTGCACGCCGTTGGCGCGCTTGAGCGCTGCCACGAGAATCAGACGCTCATGAGTTTCCAATTCGGCGTCGAGTGACAATCCTTTACCAAAAAATTGATCCGCGCCGCCGGATACGCCTTTTTCAAGCAGGTCTGGGTCCATAGCGATGACGTTGTTTCCACGCAAATTTGCCGGTAGGTCTTCTTCGCCCAGGATATTGCTATTCGCGATTGCAACGGCGTGTTCAATAATATTTTCGAGCTCGCGGACGTTGCCCGGATAGTGGTGGTTCATTAGGCGCAGCAGCGCCGCTTTGGAGATTTCTTCGACCTTTTTGGCGTGGGATGTCGCGAATTTCCGCAAGAAGTAGTGAGCTAGCGCTGGGATGTCTTCCCTGCGATTGCGCAACGGCGGCATGACCATCTGGACGACGTTCAAGCGATAGAACAAGTCCTCACGAAAACGACCGGCCTCGGTTTCCTTGCGTAAGTCGCGATTGGTTGCTGAGATCACACGCACGTCGACTTTGATCGGCTTGCTGCCGCCCACCGGAGTAAAGGTCTTTTCCTGAAGCACACGCAGCAGTTTGACTTGAAGATGCAACAGTAGTTCACCGACTTCGTCAAGAAAGATGGTGCCCTGATCCGCTTGCTTGAAGAGGCCGTTGTGATCGGTCACGGCGCCCGTGAAGGCGCCGCGCACGTGGCCGAAGAGTTCGCTCTCAATGAGATTTTCGGGTATGGCGCCGCAATTGACTGCCACAAAGGGTTTTTCACAGCGCGCGCCATTGTAGTGAATCGCTCGCGCCACCAGCTCTTTGCCAGTGCCACTCTCGCCGGTTATCAGGACATTGGTCGCGCCGGCGGCAACCTTCTGAATCAGGCGGTAAATATTCTCCATGCCGCCGCTTTTTCCAACCACGCCCTCAAAACGAAACTCGGCCTCGGTGGGCGCCGCGGCTTGTGGCGCTAATGCGAACTCACGCGCCCGGCGCAGCTCTTCTTCAACGCGGGCGTTTTCCTCGAGCTGGCGCTGCTTGGTGATGTCCTCGAAAATCGCTGCATAGCCAACAATTTGGTGGTTAGGATCGCTTAGTGGAGCTACCGTTAAACGCAGTTGCTTGGATTCGCCGGAAGAACAGACAAATGGGAATTCATCTGTGTAAATCTTACCGTTTGCGCCGTCGAATCGATGGCTACAATCAGGAAATATCTCTTTGAATATCTTACCTTTGACGACGGCTTCATTGAGGGCAGTCAATTGCTGCGCATGCACATTGAAGTACTCAATGGACCCTGTAACGTCCGTGACGGCAACACCGCTGGCGACCCCTTGCAGAAGGCCGTTCTTGAGCGCTTCGACGCGCTGATACTCTGCTCGTTGGTCTTTCAGCCTCTCCTCGGCTTCGCCGAGTTTCTGTGCCAGGTAACCGCTCAGAGCCGCGATCGCGAAAAAGCTCCCGATGTTCCACACCAACGGCGCCAGCAAAGACCACGCAAACGCAGCTGGACCTGAGATGCCCCAGCCATTGACGACCAACCATAGCGCCGTGTAGCAAGCACTGGAAAACGCCGCCGTCTGGAACGCGCCCCGATAGAACAGCAAGATGGCGCCGTTCATCACCGCAAGGTTGTAGAGGAAGGAAAAAGGACTGACGGTATCACCCGTGATCCAGATCGTGCCGGTTATAAGCAGCACGTCAAAGTCTATTTGGGTGTGGGCAAACCACCGCTCATTGCCGAAGCGATTGAGAACCAGGCCTGAACCGAAAGAAATAAGATATGCTACGCCCAAGGGGGCGATGAGCGCATAAAGATTGAGCGGTTCGCTGTCACTGCGGAGGAAGTGCAGTAACGCTGCCGCGCAGAAGAAAAACGTCAGGGTCACCACGCGCAGGCACAGGAGCCATTTGATTTTTTCTGCGAGGTTTCGTGGTTCGCCGTTCCCAGCCATGGCCTCGTCTTTCAAAGCGTTTTCGCGCTGCGTCTCTTAACCGACCAGGGAACCCAACTGGAAAATTGGCAAATACATCGAGATAACCAAACCGCCAAGGATAACGCCGAGGATCACCATGATCATTGGCTCCATCAACGCGGTGAGATTCGCGACCGCATCGTCAACTTCATCTTCGTAGAGTTCAGAGACCTTTTTCAACATCGTGTCCAGGCCGCCAGTGTTCTCACCAACAGCGACCATTTGGCAGACCATTGCCGGGAACACGCCGCTTTCCTTCAGCGGTTCAGCAACGGTTTTGCCTTGGCTGATGCTGGTGCGCGCCTCCATAATCGCTTTCTCTACGACTTTGTTTCCGGCAGTTCTCGAGGTGATGGCTAGCCCGTCAAGAATCGGAACGCCGGAACTGAGTAGAATCGCCATGTTTTGCGAGAAACGCGCCACTGCAACTTTGCGTAGCAGGTCACCGATTATCGGCATACGCAGCAACAGGCGGTCGATGGTCATGCGTCCGTGCGGCGTTTTGTAATAGGCAGAGATCGCCACGCAAACACCGACTATACCGAGAAACATGAGCCACCAATTTTTGACAAACCAGTTGCTGATATTGATGGTGATTTGAGTCGGCGCGGGCAGCGCTTTGCCCATGCTGCCGTAAAGCTCGGCGAAGACGGGAATAACGAAGATCAACAAGATAGCCACGACGATCACCGCCACACCGACAATGGTTGACGGATAGATCATCGCGCCTTTGACTTTCTTTTTGAGCTTGGTGGCTTTTTCGATGAACAACGCGATCCGGTTTAAGATTGTGTTGAGCGCGCCGCCCATCTCGCCGGCCTCGACCATGTTGACGTAAAGGTCGTCGAAAATCTTCGGGTGTTTTTTCAAGGACTCGGCCAGCGTCGAGCCGCCTTCAACGTTTTTGCGCACTGTTTTGAGTGTGTTGCCAAAAGTCTTGTTGGAGGTCTGTTCACTGAGAATGCTGAGACATTGCACGATCGGCAAACCGGCATCGATCATGGTGGCGAATTGCCGGGTAAAGACCGACACGTCGCGCGGTTTTACCGTTTCGCCGAAACCGGGGATCTTGAGCTCCCTTTCCATCCCGACGCCCTTTTCGTGAATGCGTGCGGGAATGGGCCGAATCCGTCGCTCGCGCAAGATCGCAAAAACGACATCGACGCTTGGCGCATCGAGTTCGCCCTTCATTACTTTTCCCTGGGAGGTCTTACCCTCCCAAACGAATGTCGCCATAAATTTCTCTCTTCCTCGGCACGCTCTGAGAACTCGCGCCCTGAAATCTCGCCGTCCCCAGCCCGGGCCTGGGCAAGCTTAGACGAAATACTAGAACCCCAAAGAGAAAACCGAGCTAAAGCCCTTGTCCGCGTCGGTGACACGCACTGTCTCGGCAATGGTCGTCAGTCCTTGGCGCACTTTTTCCAGCGCAGCCATGCGCAACGTACTCATACCCAGCTTGACGGCTTCGCGCTTCATGTCGGCAGCCGAGGATCCCTTCAGGATGAGCTCTTTTAGCCCCTCGTGCATCACCATGACTTCGTAAATCGCCAAGCGTCCGCGATAGCCAGTTTCGTTGCACTGTGCGCAGCCTTTGCCTTCAAAGGTGTCATAGCCCATGCTCAGTTCTGATGGATCCACGCCCAAATTAATCAGCACCTCGTCGGGGGTTTCCACTTGCTCCTTGCAATTCACGCAGATCTTACGCACTAGCCGTTGCGCCAGAATAAGGTTGATGGCCGATGTCAGCAGAAACGGCTCCACACCCATGTTCAACAGCCGGTCGACCGTTGCTGGCGCGTCATTGGTGTGCAGCGTGCTCAACACCAGATGGCCTGTCAGGGCGGCTTTGATACCGATTTGAGCGGTTTCGAGATCGCGAATTTCGCCGACCATGATGACGTCGGGGTCTTGACGCAGGAACGAACGCAGCGCGGCAGCGAAATTAAGGCCGATTTGATCGCGCACCTGGACTTGATTGATGCCCATCAAGTTATATTCGACCGGATCCTCAGCCGTTGAGATATTCACGTCGGGCTTGTTTAACTCGGAGAGCGCCGAATATAGGGTGGTAGATTTACCGCTGCCCGTCGGGCCGGTGATGAGCACCATCCCGTAGGGCTTGTGAATCGCTTCTTGAAAATCTTTCTGGCTTTGCGGTGAAAACCCAAGTTTGGCCATGTCCAATTGCAGATTGGACTTGTCCAACAAACGCATGACGATTTTCTCGCCAAACAAGGTCGGCAGCACCGAGACGCGGATGTCGAGCTCGCCGCCCATGCCCATCTTGAGTTTGATACGGCCGTCCTGGGTCAGGCGGCGCTCGGCGATGTCGAGGCCGGCCATGACTTTGAGGCGTGAGACCAGCGCGTTCTTCAAACGCAGCGGCGGACTCATGATCTCGTGCAGCACGCCGTCGACGCGAAAGCGCACGCGGAATAGTTTCTCGTAGGGCTCGATGTGAATGTCGCTGGCACGCCGCTTGGCCGCGTCGGCCAAAATCGCATTGACCAGAGTGACAACCGGCGCTTCCCTGGTCGCCTGCTGCAGCTCTTGCAGGCTAACGTCATCCTGTTCGTGGATGACCTCCATGTCGCCGTCGCCGAATTTGCGCAGCACCTCGTCGTAGCTGACGCCGCCAAAGCGATGCTCGAGTGCTTTCTTGATGGCGGTGGGATACGCAGCGACAACGCGAATGCCGTAGCCAGTGATGAACTTGACTTCGTTGGTGGCGACCAAGTCGGTGGGATCGGCCATCGCAACGGTGAGATTGGAGCCTAAAAGTTTGAGCGGGATGATCTGATGTTTTTGTACGAGCTGCGGCGGCACTAGGCTGAAGACCGAGTCCTCGATCTCTGCTGGATTGATGTCAACTCGTTCGATGCCAAACTGATTGGCAAGGAAATCGGTGAGCTTTTCCTCAGTGGTAAAGCCCAGGCGCACCAGTTCTTTCGTAGGACTGGCGCCTTCCTTCTCTTTTTCCTGTGCCTTGGCGAGTTGCTCTTTGGTGACCAGTCCGCCCCGGACGAGTAATTCTGCGATGCGTGGTTCCATCCCAATTTAGCAATCGGAACGAACCTAATGATCTTAAGAAATTACCAGTCTATCGAAGCCGGTCAAAATACTGACATGTTGTCCCCGGAGTGTGGAACAGAAGTGCTGGAGGAAAGAGAGAGTATTAGGTTCTTTAGACCCAATACTCCAGTACTCCAGCGAAATTCTAGCCCGAATTATTCATGCGACGGGGAAAACCCATGACACTGTGTCGATCGAAGTGGAACTCTGGAGGAGCGAAGGCATCAGCGTAGATCGTTCGGTTTGATTCGCCGATGCTGGGCATCTCTTCGACCTTTCCACTGCGATTCGCAGAGCAGGGCGACCGCCGGTCGCCCCTACAAGGCGGCGTCGAAGCGGATATCTGTTGCCTTCGCTCCGGAAGAGTTTCACTTCGATCACGCCGCAGCGATGAATAATCCGGGCTAGCGGTCTATGCTCGCAACGCCGCTTGCGCCGCGGCGAGCTTGGCGATCGGAATGCGATAAGGCGAGCAACTGACGTAATCCAAACCGATTTCGTGGCAAAAATGTACCGATTTGGGATCGCCGCCATGTTCGCCGCAGATGCCCATCTCGAGACCTTTGCGACTCTTGCGCCCCTTGGCAACCGCGATACGCATCAGCGAGCCGACGCCGTCGCGATCGATGCTGACGAACGGATCTTCGGGTAAGAGACCATGCAGCACGTAGCTCGGTAAAAACTTGCCCGCGTCGTCGCGCGATAAGCCGAGACAGGTCTGCGTCAAATCGTTTGTGCCAAAGGAGAAAAACTCAGCTTCATGGGCGATCTCATCGGCCACTAAACAGGCGCGCGGCAACTCGATCATAGTGCCGATCAGGTAGCGCACCTTGACGCCGTAGGTCTGCATGGTCTGCTTGGCGATGCGCTCGACGATCGCTTTTTGTTCGTGCAGCTCCTGGCGCGAGCCGACCAGCGGAATCATCACTTCTGGAAAAGGGTTCTTGCCTTCTTGGCGGAGCTCGCAAGCAGCTTCAAAAATCGCCTGCGCCTGCATCTCGGTTATTTCGGGATATGAAATGCCCAAGCGACAGCCGCGGTGGCCTAACATTGGGTTGAACTCTTGCAGCACGTCGACCTTGTCCTGTAGAAAACCCGCCGATACTCCCATGACCTGTGCCAAATCGGCGACTTCATCAGCGCTTTTGGGCAGAAACTCGTGCAGCGGCGGATCGAGGGTGCGAATCGTCACCGGCAGGCCGCCCATAATGTCGAGGATGCCTTTGAAGTCGCGCTTTTGCATCGGCAACAGCTTCTTGAGCGCGCGCCGGCGGCCGACTTCGTCTTCTGCCAGAATCATTTCGCGCACCGCCTGAATGCGGTCGCCTTGAAAAAACATGTGTTCGGTGCGGCACAGGCCGATGCCCTCGCCGCCGAACGCTTTGGCGATCTCCGCCTGATCCGGCTGGTCGGCATTCGTGCGCACGCCAAGGTTGCGTGTCTGATCGGCCCAGGTCATCAGTTTGGCATACTGTTGATACACGCGTGATTTCTTGGGCTCAAGGGTCTTGTTGAGCAGCACTTGTAATACTTCCGATGGTAGCGTGCGAATCTCGCCTTGAATGACCTCGCCGGTGCTGCCGTCGACTGAAATCCAATCGCCCTCTTTGAGTACCGTGGCACCAACGCGCAACGTGTGTTCGGCGTAGTCGATGTTCAATGCTTCACAACCGGCAACGCAGACTTTACCCATCTGGCGCGCGACCAACGCGGCGTGGGAGGTCATGCCGCCGCGCGTGGTAAGAATGCCCTGGGCGGCCTCCATACCGCGAATGTCATCGGGGCTGGTTTCCACACGGCACAAGATCACGCGCTCGCCGTTTTTCTGCCACGCCACTGCGTCTTCCGCATGAAAAACGATGCGCCCCGTGGCGGCGCCCGGGCCGGCCGGTAAACCTTTGGCCAACACGCGCCCTTCTTTGCTGGCTTGCTCCTTGTCTTTGCTGTCGAAGATCGGCCGCAACAGTTGATTCAAATGATCGGGCTCGATACGCAGTAGTGCCTGCTTCCTGCTGATGATGCGTTCTTCGACCATGTCGACCGCGATGCGCACGGCGGCAAAGCCGGTGCGTTTGCCGGCGCGGGTCTGCAGCATCCAGAGCTTGTTGTCTTCGATGGTAAACTCGATGTCCTGCATCTCCTGGTAATGTTTTTCCAAGGTCTGCGACACCTTGCGCAGTTCGGCAAACGCTCTGGGCATGACATTTTTCAATTCGGCGATGGGCCGCGGCGTGCGAATGCCGGCGACGACATCTTCGCCCTGCGCGTTGACCAGAAACTCACCATTAAAAGCGTTCTCGCCGGTGGACGGGTTGCGCGTGAACGCAACACCGGTGGCGCACTGCTCGCCCAAGTTGCCAAACACCATCGCTTGCACGTTCACGGCGGTGCCCCAGTTGTGCGGGATTTTGTACATCTGGCGATACGCGATCGCCCGGTCATTGTTCCAGGAACCGAACACCGCACCGATGGCGCCCCAGAGTTGGTCGTGCGGGTTCTCGGGAAATTCTTTGCCGGCGCGCAGACGTACTTCGGCTTTGAAGGCAGCGACGATCTCGCGCAGATCTTCAGCGTTGAGCTCCGTATCGAAGCGCACGCCGCGGCTCGCTTTCTTCCGTTCGATAATCGTCTCGAAGGGATCATGCTCGTTGCGCTCCTTGGGCTTGAGTCCCATGACCACGTCCGCATACATCTGCACGAAGCGGCGATAAGCATCATAGGCGAAGCGCGGATTTTGCGTGCGCCGAATCAGTCCCTGCACCGTGCTGTCGTTGAGACCCAAATTGAGAACCGTATCCATCATGCCGGGCATCGATTCGCGGGCGCCGGAACGTACCGACACCAATAGCGGATTGTCGGCGTCGCCAAAGCGCCGCCCGAGAATTCTTTCGATGCGCCCAAGCGAGGCGAGCACTTGCGCCTCTAACCCTTTGGGATACCGGCCATTGTGATCGTAAAAGTAAGTGCAGACATCGGTGGTAATGGTGAACCCGGGTGGCACCGGCACCCGCAGACGTGTCATCTCATGCAGCCCAGCGCCCTTGCCGCCGAGCAGTTCGCGCATCTTCGCGCTCCCCTCGGCTTTGCCGTTGCCAAAGAAGTAAATCGCTTTTTTCTGCTGCGCCATTGTTACCTATCCTTGTTCCAGTACTCTGTTGTCGATCGAGTTGTCCGTCACTGAGTCTAGTCATCGGCGAAACAATGCTATTTTGTACCTTGCTATTTTGAACCTTATACCGCGAAATAGCCGCGAAGAAAGGGCGCCGACTTGATTTCGTGGTCGATGTGATGCTGCAGAAAACCGGAAAGCGTCCGGCGGATCTCGTGCACGACCCGCGCCGGAAGCACTACCGGTTCCGCCGCCAGTGCGTTCTCGTCTTGCAGCTGTGTCAACATCTTGACCGCGCTCGCGCCCAAAGGCACGAGCTCTTTGCGCGCGCCGCAGCACGCCGCACAGAGAACACCGCCCTCCATTAGGCTGAAATACCACTGCGACTCCGTGAAATCCTGCGCGGCGCAGCTTTTGCAGTGATCTAAAATGGGTTGATACCCAGCCAGCCGGAGCAATTTGAGCTCGTAGCTCGAGACAAATCGGAGCGACGGACCGCTTTCTTCGAGATGACACAAGCCGGCGCGCAGGTGCTCGAATAGCCGCCGGTTCTCTTCGCGCTCACCAATCAGGCCGTCGGTGATTTCGATGAGGTAGGCGGCATAGGCGATGCGGTCGAGATCTTGACTCAATTGCTTGTAGGCGAGCTGCAGCTCGGCGCTCAAAAGAAAAACCAATTTGCCTGCTGGCCGGTCTTCAAAATGGAGCCGCACCTGAGCGAAGGGCTCGAGCGAGTTGACGAAGCGGCGCCGCGAATTTTTTGCTCCTTTGGCGATGCCGGTGATTTTGCCGTGGTCTTCAGTGAGAAACGTAACGATCTTATCGGACTCGCCGAACAGGCGCGCCCGTAGGACAATCGCTGCGGTGGTAAGGCTGGGGCGCATGATTGTTCCACTGGCCCATGAAAGAACTTCAAAGCTCTTAACATTTTCCTGTCCTCGCGACAACAACTATCGAGATTACCGAGGTTTTTTACGCTAAGGAAACTTGACAGCCAGCTCCGTCGTGCTTAAGTTTCCTCGCGCTTGGTAAGGACCAAAGTGAGCACGCCCTATGACCGAAGAAAATAAAAAGAACCAAGAAGAAAAACCGCAGGAAGCGCCTCCAGCAGAGTCCAGCGAGACCTCCGGTGATGGCGCCGAGCCCGAGCTGCACCAACTGCGCCAGACACTGGAAGCTAAAGAGAAAGAAGCCAAAGACAACTACGACCGCTTTGTGCGCCAGGTGGCTGAGTCGGAGAATTTGAAAAAGCGCGTCGCCCGCGAAAAAGAAGAGGCGATTCGCTTCGCTAACGAAGGATTGGTCCGCGACCTCTTGCCAGTTGTAGATAACCTCGAACGCGCCGTCAGCCACGCCCAAGGGGGTGGCAATGGCAAACCTTTGGTCGAAGGCGTGGAGATGGTGCTGAAAGGTCTGAGCGATGTGTTGACGAAGCATGGCGTCGTGCAAATTTCAGCCGTTGGCTTACCCTTCGATCCAGCCAAACATGAAGCCATGGCGCAAATCGAGACCTCGGCGCAGGAACCCAACACTGTTGTGGTAGAGTTTCACAAAGGCTATTTGCTCCGCGACCGGCTCCTCCGTCCCGCCCTGGTGAGTGTAGCTAAAACACCGATAACAAAAGAGAAAAAAAACAACGGGGGCGAGGTTGAAAACGGCCAAGGCGATGATTAGCTTTCGCGGTGAATCTGAAAACTGGTCTGAGGAGTAGCTAAGATGGCAAAAGTTATCGGTATCGACCTTGGGACAACGAACTCATGTGTCGCAATCATGGAGAGCGGCGATCCCAACGTGCTCGCCAACGCTGAGGGCAGCCGCACCACTCCATCGGTGGTCGCATTTACCGATTCCGGCGAGCGCCTCGTCGGTCAGATCGCCCGGCGCCAGGCGATTACCAATCCCGAAAACACGATTTTCGCAGTCAAACGTTTGATCGGCCGACGCCATGACGATCCGCTGGTGCAAAAGGCAACCAAGGTTTTGCCGTACCAGGTGGCCCGCAATGAAAACGGCGATGCCTGGGTCGAAATCCGCGGCAAACAATATAGCCCGGCGGAGATCTCCGCGTTCATCCTGCAGAAAATGAAACAGACCGCCGAAGACTTCCTCGGCGAGAAAGTGACAGAAGCGGTTATCACCGTACCCGCCTATTTCAACGACAGTCAAAGACAAGCGACCAAGGACGCCGGTCGCATCGCTGGTTTGAACGTCCTGCGCATCATCAACGAACCTACGGCAGCATCGCTGGCCTACGGCTTGGACAAAAAGAAAGATGAAAAAATCGCGGTCTTCGACCTTGGCGGCGGCACCTTTGACGTTTCCATTCTAGAGCTGGGCGAAGGTGTTTTCGAAGTTAAGGCGACCAACGGCGATACGTTCCTCGGCGGTGAAGACTTCGACCAACGGGTCATCGATTATTTGGCCGATGAATTCAAGAAAGATCAAGGTATCGACCTGCGCAAAGATCGCATGGCGCTGCAACGGCTCAAAGAGGCCGCAGAAAAAGCCAAATGTGAGCTGTCATCGTCGATGGAAACCGACATCAACCTGCCCTTCATCACCGCGGACCAGCAGGGTCCCAAGCACTTGAACATGAAGCTGTCCCGCTCCAAGCTGGAAGCTCTTTGCGCCGACTTGATCGATCGCACCGAGGGGCCGTGCCGTCAGGCGCTAAAAGACGCTGGGCTATCCGCGAGTGATATCAATGAGGTTATCCTCGTCGGCGGCATGACCCGCATGCCGGCGGTGCAAGAGCGCGTGCGCAAGATCTTCGGCAAAGAGCCGCACAAGGGGGTTAACCCCGACGAAGTCGTCGCCGTCGGCGCGGCGATTCAAGGCGCCGTGCTTAAAGGCGAAGTGAAGGACGTCTTGCTGCTCGACGTCACGCCGTTGTCCCTCGGCATTGAAACGCTCGGCGGTGTTTTTACCAAGTTGATCGACCGCAACACCACGATTCCGACGAAAAAGAGCCAGGTTTTCTCCACGGCGCAGGATAATCAGACCGCCGTTTCGATCCGAGTTTTTCAAGGCGAGCGCGAGATGGCCGCCGACAACAAACTCCTTGGCCAATTTGATCTGGTCGGCATTCCAGTGGCGCCCCGCGGCATGCCGCAGATCGAAGTCACTTTCGACATCGACGCCAACGGCATCGTCCATGTCGCGGCCAAAGACCTTGGCACCGGCAAAGAGCAGTCGATCAAGATCACTGCATCGAGCGGTCTTAACGAAGAAGAGATCAAAAAGATGGTGCGCGACGCGGAAGCGCACGCCGCTGACGACAAGAAACGCAAAGAAACGGTCGAGGCGCGCAATAACCTGGACTCGTTGATTTACTCCACTGAGAAGTCCCTCAACGAACATGGCGCCGACCTCGACGCCGGCGTCAAAGATAATATCGAAGCGGCGCTCAAGAAAGCCAAAGAAGCCCTCGACGGTCAGGATCCCGCGGTCATGCGTACTGCCGGCGATGAGTTGAGCCAAGCATCTCATAAGTTGGCTGAGGCGATGTATGCCAAAGCCTCACAGCAGCAAAATGCCCAAGCCGGCGGCCAAAAGACCGATGGCCAGGCGAGCGGCGATAGCGGCAAGAAAAAAGAGGACGTGGTCGATGCCGATTTCACCGAGGTAAAGGACTAATTTCTTAGTTGACGATTGCCAGGAAATGCCCCTGCTCCTAATTTGTTGAGGAGAGGGGCTTTCTTGCTTATACAGCGAAAGAAATTTTGAGGTCTTAGTTGGCTAGCAAGAATGACTATTACGAACTGCTAGGGGTTCAGCGCAACGCTAGCGAAGATGATATTAAAAAGGCCTATCGCAAGATGGCGCTGCAATATCATCCGGACCGCAATCCCGGGGATAAACAGGCCGAAGAAAAATTTAAAGAAGTCTCCGAAGCCTATCAGATTCTATCCGACCCGCAGAAGCGCGCTCAATACGATCAGTTTGGCCACGCGGCGTTCGGTGACGGCGGTCCCGGCGCCGGCGGTTTCGATTTCACCTCCGGCTTCGAGGATGTTTTTGGCGACATTTTCGGCGAATTTTTTGGCGGCGGCGGCCGCCGTCAGGCACGCCGGGGCGAGGACCTGCGATATAATCTATCGCTTTCATTTGAAGAAGCCGTTGGCGGCGCCGAGAAGAAAATCAAGATTCCGCGCCACGGCGCCTGCGAAAGCTGCCAGGGCAGCGGCGCCAAACCTGGTTCCTCGCCGCAAACCTGCCCCAACTGCAAAGGGCGCGGTCAAGTCAGTTTTCAGCAAGGCTTTTTTAGCGTTTCGCGCACCTGCAATCAGTGTCAGGGGCAGGGCACCATTATCAAAGACCCCTGCGGCACCTGCGGGGGTGCCGGCCGTGTGCGCTCGATGCACACGCTCAGCGTAAAGATTCCTCCCGGCGTCGATAATGGCTCGCGCTTAAAACTGCGTGGCGAGGGTGAAAACGGCCCAACCCGCGGCACAGCCGGCGATCTTTACGTGGTCATTCAAGTTCAACCCCATCCGATCTTCGTGCGCGACAATTTGGATATTATTTGCGACGTGCCGATCAGTTTCGTGCACGCGGCCCTGGGCGCGGAGATTGACGTGCCGACGCTCGATGGCAAAGTCAAAATGAAAATCCCGCCGGGGACGCAGTCAGGCAAAGTTTTTCGCATGAAGGGACGCGGCATCAAAGATGTGCAGGGCTATCATCAAGGCGATCAGCACGTGCGGGTAACCGTCGAGACGCCAACCCACTTAACCAGCCGGCAGAAAGAGCTGCTCCATGAGTTTGCCGCATTGGGCGGTGAGGACGTCAACCCGCTGGCCAAAGGGTTCTTTGACAAGATGAAAGAACTGTTCGGTTAACGGCCGTTTCGCTCCGAAATCGCTACGTCGCAACATTTCGCAAAACCCATCTTATTTCGTTTGACCTCTACAACCAGTGTGATTAAGTTGGGCGAACCCTCGGTGACCCATGAGCGACACTGACTGGAAAGTTGAAGGGCAAGAAACCAAAAGCCCGCCGGCAGAAATCCCCGAAGTGCTGCCGCTGCTGCCAATCCGCGACATCGTCATCTATCCCTACATGATGCTGCCGCTCTTCGTCGGCCGCGATGTGTCGATCCGCGCCGTTGAAGAATCGCTGTCACGCGATCGTTTGATTTTTTTGGTCTCGCAAAAGAATTCCTCCGAGGAAAATCCCGCTCCCGCCGACATTCATCGCGTCGGTACCATCGCCTCGATCATGCGCATGCTCAAGCTCGCCGACGGGCGCGTGAAGATTCTCGTGCAGGGGCTTTCCAAGGGCGAGGTCGACACATTTCTGCGCGAGCGGCCGTTCTTCGAAGTCAAAATCCGCAAAGTTATCGAGCCGACCCTGGCCGAGGTACCCATCGAGCTCGAAGCGCTGATGCGCACGGCCAAAGAAAAAATCGAGCAGATTTTGAATTTGAAAAACCTGCCGCCAGAAATCGTCATGGTCACCGACAACATCGGCGACCCCGGTGTGCTGGCCGACTTGGTGGCTTCCAACCTGCGGCTGAAAATCGAAGAGAGTCAGGCGATTCTCGAAGTTTTCGATCCCATCGAGCGTTTGAAAAAAGTCAACGAGCTCCTCACCCGCGAGCTGGAACTATCGACGATGCAGGCGCGCATCCAGAACCAAGCCAAAGAGGAGATGAGCAAGACCCAGCGCGATTATTTTTTGCGCGAGCAAATGAAGCAGATCCAGCAGGAGCTGGGCGAGAACGACGAGCGCGCCGAGGAAATCTCCGAGCTGAAAAAGCAGATTACCAAGGCGAAAATGCCGGTCGAAGTCAAACGCGAGGCCGACAAACAGCTGCGTCGGCTTGAGCAGATGCATCCGGAATCGTCCGAAGCTTCGCTCGTGCGCACCTACCTCGATTGGCTCGCCGAGCTGCCCTGGAGTAAGCACACCAAAGACAATCTAAACATCAAGAAAGCCAAAGAGGTCCTCGACGAGGACCATTACAATCTGGAAAAAGTCAAAGACCGGATTCTCGAATATCTCGCCGTCAACAAGCTGCGCAAAAAAATCAAAGGGCCGATTCTCTGCTTCGTCGGTCCCCCGGGCGTGGGGAAAACGTCTCTAGGGCGTTCCATCGCGCGCTGTTTGGGGCGTAACTTCATTCGCGTGTCGCTGGGCGGCGTGCGCGACGAAGCTGAGATCCGCGGCCACCGCCGCACTTACGTCGGCGCGCTCCCGGGCCGCATCATTCAGGGCATTAAACAAGCCGCCTCAAACAATCCGGTGTTCATGCTCGACGAGATCGATAAGGTCGGCGCCGACTTTCGCGGCGACCCCTCCGCAGCCCTGCTCGAAGTTCTTGACCCCGAGCAGAACCATGCTTTCAGCGATCATTACCTGAACTTGCCCTTCGATCTTTCCAACGTGTTGTTTATTTGCACGGCTAATTTGATGGATCCGATTCCAGCGGCTCTGGCTGACCGCATGGAAGTCATTCAACTCTCCGGTTACACCAACGAAGAGAAGTTGGAGATCGCGCGCAAGTACCTGGTGCCGCGGCAGATGGAAAACAACGGCGTGTCGGCCAAGACCTTTGAAATTTCCGACGACGCGGTGCTGCGAGTGATCGCCGAGTACACCAAAGAGGCTGGCCTGCGCAATCTTGAGCGCGAGCTCGCTTCGATCTGCCGCAAGGTGGCGCGCAAAGTGGCCGAAGGCAAAGCTGAGCTCACGCGCGTGACGCGCAACAACGTGCACACCTTTCTCGGTCCGCCGAAATTCCTGCCGGAAAGCGAGCAGGAGCAGCACGAGATCGGTGTCGCCACGGGTTTAGCCTGGACCAGTACCGGCGGCGAGATTCTTTATGTCGAAGCATCGCTTTCCAAAGGGAAAGGTAATCTTACTCTAACCGGTCAGCTTGGCGACGTGATGAAGGAGTCAGCGCAGGCCGCGGTGAGCTATGCCCGCGCCCACGCTAAGAAGTTGGGCATCGAAGAAGATTTCTATCAAAAGCTCGACATCCATATTCACGTGCCGGCGGGCGCGATTCCCAAGGATGGCCCGTCAGCGGGCATTACCATGGCCTGCGCATTGATTTCGGCTTTGACCCGACGGCCGGTGCGCCGCGACGTTGCGATGACAGGCGAAATTACCCTGCGTGGGCGCGTCCTGCCGATTGGCGGCCTGAAAGAAAAATCATTGGCTGCCTTTCGCGCCGGCATGAAGACGATCGTTATTCCAGAGCGCAATGAGAAGGACCTCGAGGAAATTCCCAAACAACTGCTTCGCAAACTCGAATGGCATATTGTCAAAAACATGTCGGACGTCGTGAAGATAGCGTTGCTTGACCGCCAGAAGCTTGCGGCCCATGTCGAGCCAAGAGCGCAACGCTCGCGAGCCGTCGTGCGCAAAGCTCCGAAGCAAAGTATCAAGCCCACACGCCGCTCGCCGCGGGAACGATCGATACCGCTGCGACCCTAGTAGATGCTTCTTTGGTTCCAATCGCAGAGCACCGCGAGCCCCTCTAACTAACCGCGCAGCCTCCATGAAGCTCAGTCAGCTTGGGGAATTTGGCCTCATCGAAACCATCCGCGCAGCCACGCCCAAGGGTCGCGGCGTTCGTCTGGGTATCGGCGACGATGCCGCTTGGGTTGAGCATCCTGGTCGATCGTCGTTAATCACCGCCGATTTACTCATCGAAGGAGTGCACTTCGATCTGCGCTGGACGACGCTGTTCGACCTCGGTTTCAAAAGCTTGGCGGTAAATCTGAGCGACATCGCCGCCATGGGCGGCGTGCCGGCCTATTTGATTCTTTCGCTTGGCATTCCTGCGGACTTCGACAGCAAACAGATCGCTGAGTTTTACCGCGGTATCGGTTCGCTGGCAGCCCCGAGTGGCGTCGCGCTGATCGGCGGCGATACCAACCTGGCGGAGAAGTTTCTCATCTCGGTGTGCGTGCTCGGCCATGCGCCATACCGGCCAATCCCACGCAGCGGTGCGCGGGTGGGCGACGATATCTACGTCACCGGTCAATTGGGCGATGCCGCGTTGGCTTTAACTTTCTTGAAGAACAAGAAATCTGCAAAGAGGCCGGATCTGTTGACGCGATTGCTTGAGCGACATCACCGACCCACTCCCCGCTTAGCCATCGGCGCGCGCCTCGCGCGCGACCGTCTCGCCACGGCGATGATCGACGTCAGCGACGGCTTGATGCAAGACCTGGGGCACATCTGTGAAGCCAGCGGCGTCGGTGCCGCGATTGCGTGCGACAACATCCCTGTTTCCCAGGCTTATCGCGCCCTATCCGGCAGAGCTCGAATGGGCTATGCGCTCACCGGCGGCGAAGACTACGAATTGCTGTTTTGCGCGCCGCCGCGACAGCGCCAACGCATTGAGAGATTAGCCCGGCGCACAAAGGTTGCGATCACGCGCATCGGCCGGTGTGTAACCGCGAAAGAAAAAATTACCGTGTTCAGCGATTCGGGCCGGCAAGTCGACGTAACGGCCGGCGGTCATGACCACTTTCGCACATCAAAACGATGAACTAAGCGGCTGATGTGTTTTGCCAATGGATGTTGAGCGCTTACAACGGCTGTTAGAGGGAGTGCGCCAGCGCAAGACCAGCGTCGCTCAAGCATTAGAGCAGCTGCGCGACTTGCCCTATGAAGATCTTGGCTTTGCCAAGATTGATCATCATCGAGCGCTGCGGCGCGGCTTTCCTGAAGTGGTGCTGGGCCAGGGCAAGAGCGCCAAGGATATCAGCGCCATCGTCAAAGCGATGCGCCGGCGCAGAACCAATGTTTTGGTCACCCGGGTGGCACCGGAGAAAGCGGCCGCGGTCAAAAGGGCTGTCGGCGGATTGACCTATCATACTGCTGCACAGGCGCTTACCTGGACCGGCGGGCCGATTCGTACTATCGGCAAGGGAACCGTGTTGGTCGTCTGCGCCGGCACCTCCGACATTGCGGTCGGAGAAGAAGCGGTCGTAACAGCGACCATGATGGGCAACAAGGTGGAGCGGCTCTACGACGTCGGTGTCGCCGGCATTCACCGCTTGTTGGAAAATCGCGCCCGGCTCGATGGCGCCGCGGTGCTGATTGTTGTCGCGGGCATGGAAGGCGCCCTGCCCAGCGTCGTCGCCGGCTTGATCGCCAAGCCGGTCATTGCGGTGCCGACCAGCGTCGGTTACGGCGCCAGCTTCAATGGCCTGGCGGCGCTGCTCGGAATGCTCAACTCCTGCGCGGCCGGCGTGACCGTGGTCAACATCGATAATGGCTTCGGTGCAGGGTTTGCGGCGAGCCTTATAAACCGGCTATAAAGCGGGGTTAGATGCACGGCTTTCACTGCGGCCGACAAGTAGGGGAAACCACGCATTGGCAGAAGAGCTACTGGGTAGATGTTAGCGACTATACCGGCACCACTGAATGGGATTAGATTATCGGGTCAGCTCTAAAGAGAACACGCGGCCAAGCCGATATCTAAGACTAACCAACTCTATTGATATCCTCACCTGTGTACGCCGTTACGAACTTCCAAAAATTAGAAACAAACTCGATGACGATCTTAGGGGCATCGCATCGTTGGTCGGCGCTGTGCGCGAACCGATGAAACCTCGCACGACCGCAAAGGCAAATTGACCATGGCAGAGCAAAAGAGCTACCGTATCACCAAGCGACAATCCGAACTGGCCGTGCGCGTCACGGGAAATTCCCAAGCGGATCTTTTTGGCAATTCCGCGTTCGCGCTCTTCGATGTGTTGACCGACTTCGGCACCATCGAAATCAAGGAGAAGCTGCCGTTGGAGGTTGAAGGCAACGACCGCGACGATCTAATGATCAATTGGATGCGCGAGCTGCTCTATCTCTTCCAAGGCAGCGGCTATCTGCTCAAAGAATTTCACATCAGCGAGGTGAAAGACAAAATCGTCAAAGCCGAAGTCTGCGGCGAGAAAATCGACCCCGATCGCCACGAGATCAAGCAGGAAATCGCCGCGGTGGCCTACCAACACGGCCGCATGGAAAAAACCGGCAATCAGTGGATCGCCCAGCTAGTCTTTGAATTCTAATTAACTTTGAAATCTGAATTTTGCGATCTGAGATTGCGAGCGAAGCGAGCCCATGGCCCTGCCCATTGATAGCGACTACGACGGCACCGCGCTGATCGCCGACCCGATTCACCGCTACATCCAATTCACAGTACCGGTACAAAAAGCCGAGATCACCGAAAAAGCCCTGATCGATTCCGCTTGGGTGCAGCGGCTGCGTTATATTTACCAGCTACAAAGCGCCCGCTGGGTTTTTCCCTCGGCTGAACATAGCCGCTTTCAGCATTCTCTGGGCGCCATGCATCTAGCCGGCGAGTTCGGCAAACATCTCTATCCCTCGCTGCGCAAAGTGCTGGGCGATGACTGTCCTTCGGCGAACTACATCGAAGAGTATATGCGCGTCACCGGGCTGCTGCACGATATCGGCCACGGCCCCTTCGGCCATTTTTTCGATGACAATTTTCTTCACAACTACGGTCTCACCCACGAGGACATCGGCCAGCGCATCATTCAAGACCACCTGGGCGACATCATCCGCAAGCTGCGCCGCAGCCCGAGCGGCCCCTTCGCAGCGGGTGAAGAGCTGCGCCCCGAAGATATCGCCTATCCAATCAAAAAAACCGGTGGCGAGGATCATCGCAAGCCCAAATGGGTGCGCTTTCTCCAGCCGCTCACCGGCGGCATTTTTACTTTCGACAATCTCGACTATGTCTCGCGCGACTCTTACATGTGCGGCGTTTCGGTGGGTCCCATCGATCGCGACCGGTTGATCTATTACACTTTCTTTACTTCCAAGGGGCTGACCGTGCACAAGGCTGGCAACAGCGCGCTCACGATGTTTTTGAACGCCCGGCTCTATCTCTACACCAACGTCTACTACCACCGCACGACCCGCGCCATCGACTTGCACCTGCGCGAGATTTTCCCCGAGACCATGAAGGTTCTGTTCCCCGGCAATCCGCTCGATCACATGGATGATTATTTGTATCTGACCGATTGGTCGCTGCTCGAAGAGGTCTCGCGCTGGCGCCGGCGCAACGAACTAGAAAATTTAGCCAAGGAATGGGAAACCGTTCTCCACCGCGAAGTCCGTTGGAAGATGGCCTACGATCGCACGTTGTCGCTCAACGAACTTCATTACGGTATGACCCTGATCGAAGACATCGACTGGGAAAAGCGCATCCGCGCGGCATTGCCACCGGCGCTGCGCGATTTGGTATTCCGCGTCGATATAGCCACCCAGGACCCGCGCCCGGAAAATCCGTTCGCCATGGGCAAGAAACAAATCCATATCTACGACCCGTCCACCGGTGAGATCGCCAAAGAATCCCTCGCCGAACTGTTTGAGTTCATTCCTTCCAAAGTCGTTCAACTGCGCGTCTTTTCGCTCGACCATGACCATGATCAACTGCTCGCCGAAGTCGCCGAAAACGCGCTCAAAGGGCAAGCACCGGAAGTAAAAACTAGCGTCTAGCGACATCGCCTCGCTAATTGTTGCAAACTCCTGGTTTCAAACTAATTTGATTCTGGAATATGGCATCTGTAGTTCGGAATTCTTAGAATGCGCCTGGAGGTTCTCATCTTCGGCGGCGGCGTGGCCGGCCTTTGGTGCCTGGACCGGTTTCGGCGCGCCGGTTATTCCGCGCTGCTTTTGGAATCGCAGGCACTCGGCTGCGGGCAGACGATTCAAGCTCAGGGCATCATTCACGGCGGCGGCAAGTACGCTCTGCGCGGTGTGCGCGATTTCGCGGCCGTGCGTGCCATCAAAGAGATGCCCGGCTTTTGGCGCCGCTGTTTCGCTGGAAGCGAGGAGCCAAATCTCGCCGGCACACAATTGCTGTCGGAGTCCTGCTATCTCTGGCTGCCGCGCGGTTCGACGATGGCCAAAGTGCAGTCGTGGGGATTCGTTCCGGTGCTGGCCAAAACCGGGCTGTTGGCGACACCGCCGGTGAAAGTTGCGGCAGACTCGTGGCCCCCGGCGCTGCGCGATTCGGCCGTCGCCGTCTATGCGCTCGCCGAGCCGGTCATTTCGACCGGAACATTGTTGCAAGCCCTTAGCCGCCGCCAGCATAACAATATCGTTCTTTACGAACCGGCGACGCTGCGATTCGATTCCGGCGACGTTGAAGTAGGCGCGACGAGATTGGCGCCCGCAACTATGGTTTTTGCCGCCGGCGCCGGCAATGCTGAGCTGCTCCGGAAAGCAGGGATCCAGCAGGATTTAATGCAGCGCCGGCCGCTAGGAATGATATTGCTCAGCGGCAAACTGCCGGAGCTTCACGGCCACTGCATTGTCGGCGGCAAGACCCAGCTGACAATCACGACGCCGGCGCCAGGTATTTGGCAAGTGGGCGGCGAGATCGCCGAGCGGCTCGCCGATGTCGACGACCCAGCGCAGGCGCGGCGTATCGGCCTGCGCGAGATTCGCCGCTGGCTCCCTGGCCTCGATTTCGCCGACTGCGCAATCGCCATGTATCGCGCCGTGCGCGCTGAAGCACGCACCGCCGACCAGCGGCGGCCAAGCGGCGTGCACGTCAGTCGCGTCGCGCCCAAGATCATCGCCGCTTGGCCGACCAAGCTGACGATGGCGCCCGTGTTAGCCGAAGAAGTCTTCCAACTGGCGCGCGAGGAATTGGGAGAGCCGAGCCCTTGCGATGAAATTGCCGCCCTCAAGTGGTCAGCGCCGAATGTAGCGCGCTATCCGTGGGAGGAGTGTGAATGGCACCGCGCCGACTAGGCCGCACGGGTTTATCCGTCAGCCCGATCGCCTTGGGCACGACCAAGCTCGGGCGCAATACAGACGTAAAATATCCAAGGCCTTTCGATTTGCCCAGTGACGAACAGGTGCAAGCGCTGCTCGACGCCTGTCTCGCAGCCGGCATCAATCTGATCGACACCGCACCGGCCTACGGCAGCAGCGAAGCGCGTCTCGGAAAGTTTCTCGCCGGTCGCCGTGACCGTTTTGTGCTGTGCACCAAATGCGGCGAGAGCTATGAAAACGGCCGCTCGACCTGGGACTTCTCTGGGGCAGCGATCGAGCGCTCGCTGGATTTGAGCTTGCGCCGATTGGGCACCGATCGTGTCGACATCTTGTTGCTGCACTCCAACGGCCAAGACCTACAGATCCTCACCGAGACCGACGCGCTGGCGGCGTTGCAGCGCGCCAAGCAAGCCGGCAAGGCCCGCGCCGTTGGCATCTCGGCAAAAACCGCAGCCGGTGTCGTCGAGGCCTGCCGCTCTCTCGATATCGTGATGGCGCCTTTCAGCCAGAGCGATTCAGCACTAGAGCCTGCTTTGGCAAAGGCCCATGAAGCTGGGCTAGGTATTCTGGCAATCAAAGGCCTGGCCAGCGGTGCGCTGGCGCCAGAAGCAGCTATTGAGTTTGTCCTGCGCCAACCATTTATCGATGCGCTGGTATTGGGCACGATTACGCCGCAGCACCTGCGCCAAGCCGTGGCAGTCGCGGAGAAGCTCTAGCAAGCCTGCGGAAAACTTGTAAGAATGCGTCGACAAGCTCAGCATGAACGGACGCTTGCCAACGATTTCAACCTCCGATCGAAGGGCTCCGAAGAGTTTTTCAGCAGCCTGCTAGCCGAGAGCAAATGATCATCACCCTGACCACCGACTTCGGCTACACCGATTCGTTCGTCGGCATCATGAAGGGTGTGATCTACGGCATCAATCCGCACGCGACGATTGTCGATTTGACTCACGGCGTGCCGGCGCAAGATGTGCTCGCCGCTGCGCTGATCCTGCGCCACTCAGTCCAATATTTTTCTCGTCCGGCGGTGCATGTTGGGGTGGTCGATCCCGGTGTCGGCGGCGCGCGCAAGCCGATCGTCATCGAAGCAGGCGGCGATTTCTTCATCGGACCGGACAACGGACTTTGGAGTTTAGCTCTGGCCGGGCGGGAAATCGGGCGCAGCGTGCATTTGTCGCAGGACGATTTTCACTTAAAGCCAACCAGCACCACGTTTCACGGCCGGGATATCTTTGCGCCGGTATCGGCGCATTTGGCGCTGGGTGTGCCGGCGGACGCCTTTGGTGAAACACTGTCGAGTTTCGTGCGCATTGATTTGCCCGCGGTGCGAAAGCAACCAAACGAGCTAATCGGCGAGATCATTTACATCGACGGTTTCGGCAACCTGTTCACCAACATTGAAGCCGCAGACTTGACGGGCAAACACACACTGGAAGTTCGCCTAGGCGCAACGACCATTAGCGGGCTCTCGTCCAATTACGCTGCGGTTGCCAGCGGGGCCTGCACTGCGCTAGTAAACAGCTGGGGACTTTTGGAGATCGCCGTCAATCATGGCGATGCACAACGGCAAACTGGCGCCGCTCTAGGCGACCGGGTTTACGTGAAAGTTTCCGCTTAGCAAAGTGCCGGGAGGCTACCGATGAGCGAGCAGCGGCCAACTTGGGACCAATATTTCATGATCATCACGCAGCAGGTGGCGGAGCGGTCGACCTGCACCCGCGCCAAAGTCGGCGCGGTGATCGTGCGCGACAAGAACATTCTTGCCACCGGTTACAACGGCGCGCCGGCGGGCATGCCGCACTGCCTCGATGTCGGCTGCCTGATCTATGAATCGAAGACGCCCAATGGCGATACCGAGCAAAACTGCTTTCGCACGATTCACGCGGAAATGAACGCCATCGCCCAGGCCGCTAAGAACGGCTCGAATATCAAAGACGCGGCCATCTATATAACCCACACGCCCTGCATTCACTGCCTCAAGGTCTTGGTGAACACCGGCATCAAAGAAATTTATTATCTAAAGCCCTACAAGCTGCACACCCTCGACGAATTGCTGAGCTATACTCAGGTGAAGCTCCATGCGGTGGGTTTGCCGGAAAAGTAGAAATTAAAAAAGGGATGAGGAAATCTCCCCATCCCTTTTTGTCGTAAGCGATTGTCTTACCGGCTTAGATCTTGCCGGTTAAAATGATCGCGATAACGAAGCCGTAAAGCGCCAACGCTTCCAACAACGCCAGGGTCAACACCAACGGCAAGAACAGCTTGTCGGCGGCATTTGGGTTGCGGCCGATGCTTTCCATCGCGGCGGCACCGACACGGCCTTGCCCTAAGGCGGCCCCGAAAGCGGCGATGGCGACGGCGATACCCGCCGAGATCGCGATCGCAACCGCGCGATTGGAATCGCCGGCGGCGGCACCTTCGGCGGCCATTGCCACGCCTGCGCTAAGCAGGCTGACGAACAAACCGCCTAAGACTGCAAACAGCTTTCTCATGGCTATCTCCTTTCCAGCGAATCCAGCCTGCCACTCCTCTGCCTCATCCTCTCCTCAGCGGCATCCATCGCTTGATTGATAATCTCGATTTTTAATGGTGCGCGGCGTGCGCGTCATGGGCGCTTTCGTGGCCATGCCCCTCTTCGTGGTCACCGTGGCTGATCGCCAACGCGACGTAGATCATGCTGAGCAAGGTAAAGACGAAGGCCTGAATCACGCAAACCAAGGTGCCCATGATGTAAAACGCCACCGGCACGACCAATTTCGTCAGGCCGATGAAGGCGCCGATCACTTCGTGATCGCCCATCATGTTGCCAAAGAGACGAAGCGCGAGGGACACGGGCCGAAAGCCGTGCGAGAAGGCTTCGAGAATGAAGAAGAAAGCCACCGAGATCAGCAGAACCGGGAGAAAAGCTAACTTGGCGGCGCCCTTGCCGGGCAAGCTCGTCATCGGGCCGACGAAATGTTTGAAATAGGCGCCGCCCTGCTCACGCACGCCAATGACGTTGTAGCCGACGAACGAGCAAATCGCCAAACCGAGCGTCGTGTTTAGGTTGCCGGTGGGCGGCAGGAATCCGGGGACAAGACCGAGCAAATTGCTGAAGAGAATGAAGAAAAAAAAGGTCGCGAAAAACGGCACGTACTTGCGGCCCGCTTTGCCGATAATCGCATCGCTCTGGCTGACGACCAATTGCACCAGGAGCTCGGCGATGTTGCGCGAGCCCAATTCGGCCGCGGGAATAACCGGGTCTTTGGCGCTCGATAGAGCGCCGCGCGCCTTGAGGGCGAATAGAAGAACCAGCAACGCTGTCACGATGGCGAAAAACGTGTGATCGCCGATTAAATGCTGCAAGCCTTCGGGCAGCAGCGAGTACCAGGAAAAGCCGTGTTCCATTTGAGTTAAATTCCCGCTTTGATCTTGAGTCGCACGGTTTCGAAAAGAATCGCTAGCAACAAAGTCGAAAATCCTAACGAAAAAGAAATCGCATCGAAGCTAAATTTAAAGAAGACCGTCGTCAGCAGCCCGATAAACAGCACGATCTTCAAGACCAAGAGCCCGATGCCCAACTTCACTCGGCCATTATTGGCCAACGGTGTCAGCACCCAGGCGACACCGAAGCTGAGGAGGCCAAAATTGATCGCCATAAACAAGCCGCCGGCAAGCAGAGCGGTCGGTTCGACCACTTTTCTCGGCCCCAAAGCCGCGAGCAGGGCGACCAACAGCAGACCGTGCCACAGCTCAATTCGGAGAATCGTCTTCTTCGCGGCTGCTTCCATCCCGTTGGCGCTCAAAAAACTTTACCCACTGCACTAGCCGAAAAAACGCTCCGACGAAAGCGACCACGGTTAGCGCGATTAACAACCAGGGCGAGGTTCCGAAATATTGATCCAGGAAGTAGCCCACCGCCAGGCCTCCAACGATGGTGCCCGGTAACTCGAAGGCGACTCCTAGATATAAACCCGCTCTGCGTAGGAAGGGAGCTTGGCTGTTGTGCCGGTTATTGGGGCGGCCCCCAATCTTCTCCACGTTCGCTAGCTTCTAACATGAAGGGCGGCGGGGTTCAACCTCGGGATTGCGCCTTGGCCCAAGCGGAAAACGCCGTGATGGTTCTATCGATGTCGGCTTTGCGGTGCGCTAGTGAAACGAACGCGGCCTCAAACTGCGCCGGTGGTAAATAGATGCCGCGGCGCAGCATGCTATGGAAATAGGTAGCGAATTTCTCGCGATGGGCTTGCCGGGCCTGGTCGACATCGGTGACCGAGTCAACACCAAAGAAAATCGTCATCATGGAACCGACCCGATTGATGGCAGCGCGCAGTTTGTGAGAGGCGATCACTTGCCGATAGCCAAGTTCGAGCTGTTGTGCCGTGCGTTCGAGTTGTTCATAAACGCCGCGCTGCGACAGCAGTCGCAGAGTCTCGAGTCCGGCAGCCACGGCTACCGGATTCCCCGATAGCGTACCAGCTTGGTAAACTGGCCCTTGTGGCGCCAAAAGATCCATCACTTCGCGTTGCCCGCCAAAGGCGGCAAGCGGCAGACCGCCGCCGAGAATTTTTCCCAAACAAGTCAGATCTGGCCTTACATTGTAGAGCTTTTGCGCGCCGCCCAGTGCAACCCGGAATCCGGTGATAACTTCATCAAATATTAGGAGTGCTTGGTGTCGGCGCGTTATACCGCGCAAGTGGCCGAGAAATTTGGATTGCGGCAGTATCACACCCATATTGCCGCAGATTGGCTCCACGATCACAGCCGCAATATCATGACCCTGCTTTTGAAAGAGTGCTTCAACGGAAGAAATATCATTGAAACGTGCGACTAAAGTCTCGCGCGCGAAGCTTTCAGGAACTCCGGGACTATCAGGCAGGCCTAAAGTTGCAACGCCCGAACCACTTTTCACTAACAGTCCGTCAGAGTGGCCGTGGTAGCAACCGTCAAACTTGACGATCTTAGAACGCTTCGTGAAAGCCCGCGCTAGGCGCAACGCGCTCATAGTCGCTTCGGTACCCGAGCTGACCAAGCGTACTTTCTGAATCGAGGGCACGACCTGAGTGATGCGCTCCGCGAGCTCAACCTCGAGTCGCGTCGGTGCGCCGAATGTCGTGCCATTGTTCGCCGCTCGATGAATCGCAGCAAGAACCTCGCGACGAGCATGGCCAAGAATCAACGGCCCCCAAGAGCCGACGTAGTCGATATACTTTCTTCCATCGGCATCGAAGAGGTAGGCGCCCTCGCCGCGGGCAATGAACTTCGGCGTGTCGCCCACCGCTTTCCATGCGCGCACCGGACTGTTCACGCCGCCCGGAATTTTTTTTGCCGCGCGCGCAAATAATTTTTTTGCCGCTGATGTTGTCATGCGTCGGTCTCGTAACATCGCGCTCTGTGTGTGTCAAGGTTGTTGAAACTACCCAGATTTTTTTTCTAAATTTTTTTCTTGCAAACAATTTTGAAAAGGTTTATTAAACGGTCTCCGAATCGCTCTGGAAAAAATATTTTTGCTCCAATGCGCGAGTACAATGAAAAATTTCCGGCGGTTTTTTTTTCAGTTCCTTGCCAGCACGGCGTCTCTCGCTGAAAGCCACGCCCCTAGGCCGTGCCTCTGGCATGTGATGACTCGCCCCAGGTTTCAGCAACAGGAAGTCCAATGAGTGGTTGTCCACAACTGTGGATAACGTTGTGGATAACTTTTTACTTATTTTCACTCGATCGGTAAGAAGCTATGGTTGAGTTGTGGCAACAAGCGCTGGCTAAGCTGAAAGAGAAACTTGGGAAGCAAAGCTTCGATACATGGATCAGACCTACCTCTTTCGTTTCACTCAATAAAACTGAATTACGAATTGCGGTTCCTAGCAAGCTCCATCGCGACTGGATCACCGAGCATTTCCTCGCACAGATCGAAGAAGTGATTGGCACTCTCTGCGGCCAAACTACTGCGGTCACTTTTGAAATTGATCCGGAGACCGTCGAGAAGCAAATCGCTAGTGAACGGACACTGCGCAAAGAGGATCGCGAAAAGCCACCTGTGCAAACGCCGCATCGAGTTAACAATCTTTCGGCCCGTTATACGTTCGATAGTTTCGTTGTCGGCGCAAGCAACCAGTTTGCCCATGCGGCTTCGCTTGCAGTAGCGAACAAGCCTGGGCTCCATTATAACCCGCTCTTTATCTATGGCGGCGTTGGCCTGGGCAAGACCCACCTCGTCAATGCCATTGGCAATCAAGCAGCCAATCACAATGGCCAACTGAAGGTTCTCTACCTGAGCTCAGAGTCGTTCATGAATGAGCTGATTGGCTCGCTCAGGCGCGACAAGATGGACGAATTCAAAACAAAGTTTCGTAATGTCGATGTTTTGATTCTCGACGACGTTCAGTTCATCGCCGGTAAGGAACGTACCCAAGAAGAGTTCTTTCACACCTTTAACTCTCTTTACGATGCCCATAAGCAAATCGTTTTGACGTCGGATAAATTTCCCAAGGAAATCCCCGGCCTGGAAGATCGGCTACGCAACCGCTTCGAGTGGGGTTTGATCGCTGACATTCAACCTCCTGACGTGGAGACCCGGATTGCGATCTTGCAAAAGAAAGCCGTCGAACTCAATGTCCAACTGCCACAGGAGATCGGCATTTTTCTCGCCAGCAACATCAGCTCAAATGTCCGCGAGCTCGAAGGCGGCCTCACTCGGTTATCGGCTTTCTCATCGATGACGAAGGCCGCGCTCACCATTGACCTGGCCAAAGAGGTGCTGCGCAATATCTTGAGAGATGCACGGCCGGAAGTGACGGTCGAAGGGATTCAAAAGGCGATCTGCGATTATTACAACGTCAAAATCGGCGAATTGAAAGCTAAACGAAGAACGCAAAACATCGCGCTGCCACGGCAAGTTGCAATGTATCTCTGCCGCAAACACACCGATACCTCTTTTCCTGCCATCGGCGCCAAATTCGGCGGGCGCGACCACTCCACCGTGATCCACGCATCCAAAACCATCGAGCAGCGCATCAAAGACGACCCGCAGATGCAGATCACCATCGAAAAGCTTGAGCGCACTCTAAAGAAATAGATTGTTAATAAGCTGTGATTATCCACTGCATGACTGTGGATAGTTGTGGACAAGAGTTTGGGTAATTTACATGGGCCGGTAAAACCGGTAATCAACCACTTAATTGATCACAAGCTAACTCTTTTGAATGACTCAGTGTTTATTGGGTTCGTGCCTTATTAACAGCCCCTACTACAACTTCTTATTCAATTCTTATATAGAGAGGTAATAGGAGGGGAGTGAGCGATATGGAATTCAAGGCTAAGCGGGGCGATCTTCTTACCACACTTTATTGGACCCAGAGCATTGTCGAGCGACGCAACACAATGCCGATCTTAGCCAACGTGTTAATCGAGGCACATAAGGGTGAAGTGCGATTGACAGCCACTGATCTCGAAGTGGGTGTACGCGGCGGTGTTGAAGGCACGGTGAGCAAAGAAGGCACTGTCACGGTTAACGCTAAGAAACTCTACGAGATTATTCGCGAGGTACCCAACGACCAGGTGCAAATCAAGCGGTTGGAAAATGATTGGGTCGAAATTCGCAGCGGCAAATCGGTGTTCAAAATCGTCGGCATGGACGCGAAAGAGTTTCCGCAATTTCCTTCCTTCGATTCCAAAACGTTGGCAACAGTACCGGCGGCAACCCTGCGCGGCATGATCGAACGGACAATTTTTTCGGTTTCCACAGATGAAACGCGTTACAGTCTGAACGGCGTTTTCATTGAACAGGGGCAAGACGGTAAGGCCAGAATGGTCGCCACCGACGGACATCGATTGGCTTACGAAGAGTGCGATATTGGCTCGTTGGGCATCACCAAAGGCCTCATACTACCGCGTAAGGGATTGGCGGAGCTGAAAAAGCTCATGGAAGACAGCGACGAAGGCGTTGTCTCCATCGGTTTTCAGGAGAATATGGCTCTGGTTGGCAAAGACCGCGTCGAGCTATTCATGCGGCTGATTGATGGCGACTTCCCCGACTACACCAAAGTCATTCCGCAGGGCAACCCCAACATCGCGAAAGTTGAGCACAGCGAGCTGCTGCAGGCGCTACGGCGGGTATCGATTCTTTCCAACGAGCGTTATAAGGGCATCAAGATGGAGTTTTCGGAGGACAAGGTTTCTTTGTCGGCGAGCAACCCGGACTTGGGCGAAGCCGTGGAGGAAATAGAAGCCGATTATAAAGGGAAAGAGATCTCGATCGGCTTTAATGCGCGTTATTTACTCGATGTCTTGGCGGTTTTAGGCGGCGACGGCGATGTCGATATCGAGTTGAAAGACGAGCTTAGCCCTAGCGTGATCCGCAAAGCGATCCATCAAGGTTATCTTTACGTTTTGATGCCGATGCGACTGTGATCCGCGCTTTGCGGTTCGGAATCTCAGATTTCAAATTTCAGATCTCAAAGAAGACATCTGCTAGCTTTTATATTTCGCATCGAGAGCGTATTTTTCATTTAATCCGACGATCGCATTAAAATCGTCAAAGGCCATCAGGCGATCCAAGATCGCCAACGTCGAGCCGTCGCGCCGCAGGGTGGTGTAAACTTCGGTCAACGATTTCGCCACTGAATAGAGTGGCGCCAGCGGCCAGACGATTAGCTCAAAGCCCAAATCTTTCAGCTCATTGGGACCCATCAGCGGGGTTACGCCGCGTTCCAGCATGTTGGCCACCAGCGGGCCGGGCACCTGGCCTGCAATCTCGCGCATTTCTTCCTTCGATTCTGGCGCTTCGATGAAAACTGCATCGGCACCAGCGCTTTTGAAAGCGATGCCACGATCGATCGTGTCTTTTAAGCCGAGCGCCTGGCGCGCGTCGGTGCGCGCAACGATGAAGAAATCGCTGTCGCCTTTGGCTTCGACGGCGGCTTTGAGCTTTTTCAACTGTTCGTCGATTGGAATAACCTGCTTGCCCTTCATGTGGCCGCAGCGTTTTGGCCAGACCTGATCTTCAAGAAACATGCCGGCGGCACCGGCGCGGGTGAGATCTTGCACTGTGCGGATGACATTGATGGCGTTGCCGTAGCCGGTATCGGCGTCGACAATGACCGGGGTTTCGACAACAGAACAAATCCGCTGTGCGGCTGCCACCACCTCGGTCTGGGTAAGGAGACCAAAGTCAGGTTCGCCGAGGAGCGTCGCCGATAGGCTGTAGCCGGTGATGAAGATGACTTCAAAACCGGCGCGGGCTGCGATCTTGGCGCTCAGGGCGTCATAGACGCCTGGCATGATGAGCTGGCCTTTAGTTTCTAAAGACTGGCGAATGAGGTTCCCTTTGCCCATAACCTCTCCAAGTTGGTTCGCCTAACGGCGCGGTCTGCCGCCGCGATTGGGCGAGCGGCTCGGCATGGGCTCAGGCTTTGGTGCAGAACGGAGCAGCTTTGCCGAACGCAAGCCCAAGACATCGGCGCCGTAGCGGGAAGAGTCTAGATGGTCATAGCGGGCTTTAATTTTTTGCCACACTTGATGTTTTTTGATCCGATCTTCTTTGGCTGCGCTGAGGTCCTCGAGATCGAGCACGACGTCGCCTTCATGGCCGCGCAGACTCATGTGCAAAGTAAATTGCGACCCCTCGCCCTCGCGCGCCGAATAGTCGATTTTCTTGTTGATGCTCCGAATAATGTCGCGCAACAAAAGTTCTTCTTCCTGATGGACGCCTTTTCCGAACATAGTCTCTTCCTCCTTGCGGCACGAGCACTAGGAATTGTCGATTAGAAATGTGGCAATCTACGCTAATAGGAGCGCAAGTTCAATTACGAATGCGCTTCGGTCTGCACGAAAAGCTCTGCTAAGGCCATTTTTCGACCGATCAGACCCTGTTCCTGGGAGTATTGCATCAAAGTATCCAGCGCGCGCCGATTGACGTCGCCCAGGCCATAAACCCATGGATCCGGGCCGAGGATTTCCTCCTGCTCTTCAAGAAACGAGCGGAACCAGGCGAGCGGCACGATGCGCGGGTTTTCCATGCGCCTGTAGGCGGCTTTTTTTGACGCTTCGAAGGCTTGCATTAAGTTTACCGGTACCCAGGGATATTTGTCGACGACTTCCTGACGGATCGCGGTGGTGTGCATGATCGGGAAAAAGCCGGTGCGCTTGTAATAGTCCATCTCCAGTTCACGATAATTGGGAAAAAGTCGGGTCACCCGTTCGTCTTTGTCGAGAATGGGCTGGATCAATTCGGGATGAACCAGCGCGTCGATTTCGCCCTCGACGAGCATTTTTTCAATGCTCTTTCCCTTCGGGATACGCTGGATTTTTAAGTCCGCCGGCGGTGTCCAGTCGACCTCTTCGTCATCCTGTTTGTACCAGTCCAAGCTGCGGTGCGGCACGCCGTGCTCGTGTTCGAGGATGCCGCGAATCCACAGGTTGGCAGTGGCTTGAAAGTTTCGCAGGCCGACTTTTTTGCCGATGAGGTCCGTCGGTTTGGTGATGCCTTTGTTGGCGTTTAAGAATATGAAACCGTGGCGGAATCGGCGGTGGAGAAAAACCGGTATCGCCGTGTAGGGCTGGCCAGTGTATTTTGCCATCAAATAATTCGACATCGATAGCTCGGCGACGTCAAACTCGTTGTTGCGCAGCATGCGCCAGTGGCGCACGTCGGAATTCATGTCCGTCAGGACCGTCAGCTCGATGCCGTCCGGTTGGACCGTACCTTCCTTCAAAGCACGGATGCTCTCATAGTCGCCGGTGGCCAGGGTGAGGTGGATTTTTTTGCTCATGGGGCCTAATTAGCACGCCCGTCGAATGTTGCCAACCAGTTGATTTCACAGTTTGAATTGCTACCTTGCGACTTCGCGACTTCGTGCGTAGCGCACAACTGAAGGAGTCGGGATGAACAAATCGTCGCTCAAGATCGCATTGCTGATAGCCCTCCTGCTAGGGGCTGGCCGAGCAAGCAGGGCTATTTAAGAAGCACGGCTTGGATGTAGAGCTGCTGCACATCGCGTCGAGCTCGCGGGGTATCCAAGCGATCCTCGCTGGCGAGATCGCCTTTTCCTACATGGATGGCGCAAATCTTGCGGTTTGTCGCAGAGCTAGAGAAGCAGGGGTTTTTTAAGGGCGCGAAATAAGAAAGGGCGACCAACCGGTCGCCCCTGCGAATCCCATATCGGCGTAGATGGGTTAGCGAAGCGTAACCCAACGTTCTACTAGCGAAGTTTTTTCGCGCGCCGTACGAAATAATCCCACATCGATCCTAGACGATGCGGTGTGTAGATCTGCTCGTACTTGAGCACCGCTTCTTCGTCGCTGCTCCAGGACGGCTCGCCGGAGGCGGTGGCGATAAGTTGGATGCGCGCCGCCTTCTCCAAGAAAATCGCGTAGAGCGTCGCGACCTCGATGGTCGGGCCCACGACGGTTGAGCCGTGGTTCTTCATCAGCACACCGCGACAGCTGCCGAGGCTTTTTGCCACTTCCACACCTAACTCCTTGGTGCGAATGAGTTGGGTTGTGAGATCGAACAACGGCAGGCCGTCGTGAAAGATGCTGCCCTCGTGACTGACGGGGCGCAACCGCTGGCGAAGCGAGCCGAACGCCGTCGCGTAGGGCGGATGCGAATGCACCACGCAGTTGACATCCGGCCGCGCCAGCATGATCTCGGTGTGAATGAAAACTTCCGAGTGGCGCTCGTATTTGCCTTCGAGTTTTTTGCCGTCTTCCATGTCGACGACGATGATATGCTGCGGGCGGATTTCTTCGAAGCCGAAGCTATGCGGCTTCATGAGAATCTTTTTCTCACCGGGTATGCGAACCGAGACGTGGCCGAGAATGTTGTCCCAGTGACCCTCGTTGGCGAGGATGTTGCACGAGTAAGCGAGTTTTTCTTTGAGTTCTTTGATTGTATTGGCTTTGTTGGCCATGGTTTCTCCCTAGTGCGAGTCGAGGATAGAAGATCGAGGATTGAGGATCGAATGCTATCCTCCATCTTCTATCCTCTATCCTGAGCTTTTGCTTCTTAAGCGGAATCTCTGAATCTTACCTGTAACCGTCTTCGGCAGGTCGTCGACGAACTCAACCCAACGCGGATACTTATAGGGCTGGAGTTTCGCTTTGACGTGGTTTTGCAATTCAATGCGCAACTGGTCGCTGGCTTTAAACTCGCTCTTGAGCAGCACGAAAGCTTTCGGCTTGAGCAGGCCGTCGGAGTCGGTGTCGCCGATGACGCCGGACTCCAAAACTGCCGGATGTTCCATCAAGATGTTTTCAATTTCAATCGGCGAGACCCACAGGCCGCCGACCTTCATCATGTCGTCGGAGCGGCCGCAGTACCAATAGTAGCCCTCGGCATCTCGGTAGTAGGTGTCGCCGGTCTTGAGCCACTCGCCCTGCATCATGCGTTTGGTCTGCTCGTGTTTGTTCCAATAATAAACCGCGTTGGCGTCGCCTTTGACCAGCAAGTTGCCGGTTTCACCCACCGGGACTTCGCGACCGTCGTCGTCGACGATCTTGGCTTCGAAGGCTGGCGTCACTTCGCCGCTGCTGCCGGCTTTGGCTCGGCCCGGTCGGTTGGCCAAGAAATCGTGGGTCGCTTCGGTGGAGCCGACGACGTCGAGTAATTCCAAGCCGGTTTTTTCTTTCCATTGGTGGAATAGAGCCGGCGGCAGCGGTTCGCCGGAGGACAGGCAGATGCGCAGCGAGCTCATGTCGTATTTTTTTTTGATGCGGAGAAACCTGGCAAACAGCGTTGGTACTGAAAAAAAGAAGGTCGGTTTATACTTGTCGATGACCTGAAGAATTTTTTCCGGATCGGGCTTTTCCGGCCAAAGTACTGTCGAAGCACCGAAGCGGAAGGGGAAGTACAAAGAATTCCCCAAGCCGTAGGAGAAAAACATCTTTGATGCCGAAAAGCACAGGTCGTTCTCGTTCATGCTCAACACTGGCTTCACAAACAGATCGCTGATGTTGATCATGTCGTGCTGCAGGTGCACGGCACCCTTCGGGCTGCCGGTGCTGCCGGACGTATAGCCCCAGAAGCAGACATCGTCTTTGGTGGTCTTCGCGGCTTCGAGCTTGTCCGAGCTTTGGGCGATCAGCTTCTCATACGATAGCGCCTTACCCATGGGCGTGCCGACGACGACGATGTGTTTTAAGAATGGCGTGTTGTCCCAGATCTTCTCGATCTCAGGCAGCGTCGACTCGTGCACGACAATGGCGCGAGCGCGGCTGTCGTTGATCAGATATTCGTAATCCTTGGCGAACATCCAAGGATTGGTCGGCACGGCGACGGCGCCGATCTTGATGGCGCCGAAGAAGGTGTAAGCAAATTCCGGCGAATCCGGCAGAATCACCAGCACGCGGTTTTCGATCTCGATGCCAAGATCTTTCAGCGCATTGCCGGTGCGGTTAACGTTGGCAAAAACTTGTTGATAGGTGATCTTCTGGTCTTGGTAGTAGATGGCGACTTTGCCGCCACGCCCCTGTTTGATGTTTTCATCAACAAAGGTCGTGGCGGCGTTGTAGATGTCGGGTAAATCGACGTTCATCCTAATGATTTCAGATTCCAAATTATCTGGAATCTTGAATCTGTAATTTGGAATGGCGCCGCAGGCGCCTATTCGCCGCCGATGATCTCGCCTTCGACGTCGGTGGCGATGACCACCGACTTGGAATCGGTGTAGTGCTCGATCGCTTCGTCGCCGTGTTCCTTGCCGAGACCGCTCTGTTTGACGCCGCCGAAGGGCAGCTCGTCGTAGATGATCTGGGCGGAGTTGACCCAGGTGTAGCCGGCTTCGATGTTCTCGGCGCCATACATCGCCCGATTGATGTCGCGGGTCCAGATCGAGGAGCCCAAACCGAAGATCGAGCCGTTGGCTTGCTCGATGGCCTGTTCCAGGTTTTTCACACGCACGATCGGTAGTGCCGGGCCGAAGACCTCTTCTTGGATCATGCGCGAGGCCGGGTCGACATCGGCGACCAGGGTCGGCTGATAGTAGAAGCCTTTGTCGTACTCACCGCCCGTAGGCCGTTGGCCACCGGCGACGATCTTGCCGCCGCGCTTCACGGCGTCTTCGACTTGCTCTTCGACTTCTTGGCGCTGTTCTTTGGTATGCAGCGGGCCCATGAGGACGCCTTTACCCAAACCGTTGCCGACGCTGATCTTCTTGGCTTTCTCGGCGAGCTTGCCGATGAATTCGTCGGCGATGCTGTCGAACAAGTACAAACGTTTCACCGCCAAGCAGGCCTGGCCGCAGTTAAAGAAACGGCCGACCGAGGCGGCGCTGACGGCGCGATCGAGATCGGCATCGTCGCACACGATCATCGGGTCGCTGCCGCCCAGTTCCAAGGTGACATGTTTGAAATCTTTCGCTGCCGACTGCATGACGCGGCGGCCGGTGTCGGTGGCGCCGGTGAAGCCGATTTTTCGGACGGTCGGATTCACGAGTAATTCTTCACCGACGACGCTGCCGGGGCCGGTGACGACGTTCAACACGCCTTTGGGACCGCCAGCGTCTTGGATGGCTTTGTCGATGATCAAGCAGGTCGCAAGATCGGTGAGCGGTGTAGTGCCGGCCGGTTTGACGACTACGCAGTTGCCGGCCAGCAGCGCTGGACCGAGCTTGTTGCCCATTAGAGACACGGGAAAATTCCACGGCACGATGGAACCGCAAACGCCGAGGGGCTTGCGCAGCACGAGGCCATGGCGGCCGGTGTCGAGCATCACCGCGCTGGTGCGCATGGTTTTAGCCATGCCGCCGTAATGATCCAAGGTGTGCACGAAGCGGCGGATTTCCAGGATCGACTCGCGCATCGGCTTGCCTTGCTCTTTGGTCAGCAAAGTCGCGAGCTCGCGCTCCTGTTGGAGGATCGTATGGCCGGCGGCCAACAAAACTGCGCCCCGTTTGGACGGCGCCATGTGCGACCATTTTTTCAGGGCGCCCGCAGCGGCGTCGATGGCGCGTTGAATATCTTTAATGGTTCCTTTGGGAACGCTGTCGACGAGTTCTCCGGTGGCAGGGTTGTTGACCTTGGTGGTTTCTTTGCTTTCCGAATCGACCTGCTCGCCGGCAATTAACATTTGTGCCATATGCTTCCTCCGTTCGATTTCAGAACTCCAAGACAAATCATGTTCATAGGTGGAAGTCAAGAATTTGCGGCGGCGCGAAGCTTTGCGACGAAGCCTGGCTATGCTATGGGATTGCGGTACTTTAAGGAGACTCCCAATGGCGCGAAACGGCTACAAAATCTTTGATGCCGATACCCATGTCCGCCCCGATGCCGACTTGCTCGAGCCCCACATGGCGGCTGCAGAGCGCGCCAAGTTGGCCCAGTACGAAAAATTTCGCGCCAAAAACAAAGACGGCGCGGTCACTTATTTAATGGGCGAGCGCTCCTACAAGCGGCGGCTGGGCTTGGCCGCGGACGCGACGCCAGAGAAAAACGAATACATGAGCGGCTACAAACGGCACCAGCACGGCAAGCCCAACCCGCTATGTGAGCGCGACCCGGCCGTGCGCATCGAAGACATGGATCGCGAAGGCGTCGACGTCAATCTCATGCTGCCGTCGGGTTGGTTCGGCTGTTGGACGACGATTGACGACGTGAGTCTTGAGACCGCGGTCTACGAAGCCTATCACCGTTGGATGGCGGACTATTGCGCGCAATTTCCAAGCCGCTTAAAAGGCGTGATCCTGGTGGCGGCGCGCGATATCAAAACTTCCCTGGCGGAGTTGCATCGCGCTGCCAAAGAGTCCTGGCCTTTGGCTGTGTTTGTCTACGCACCCTATCAATTTCCGCTCGACCATCCCGACCTGGAACCAATCTGGCAAGCGGCGGCCGATTACGATCTGTCGATTGCGCTGCACACCTTCACTGTCATGCCACCCTACGCGCCGGGCGGGCTCGATTCTTGGGACAACCTCTGGCTGCAGCGCTCGGCGGCGCACCCCTGGTGCGGTCAGCGCAACATGGCGTCGATCATCGGCGCTGGCATAATGGACCGCTACCCGAACATCCGCGTCGGTACGTTGGAGGCAGGCCACGGTTGGCTACCGGCCTGGGTCAATCGCCTGGAAGAGCACACCAAGCTCTGTCCCGAGGCGTTGCCGCCGCTCAAGCAAACGATTCGCGACTATGTGACTGGCGGCCGCTATTTCCAGAGCATCGAGGTTTCTGAAGGCGCGGCGATCACCCAGGGCGTGATCGATCTCCTCGGCCCCGATGTGCTCATGTTCGGCTCGGACTATCCACACGGTGAGAGCTGGTTTCCGGTGTCGGTGGAGAGCGTGCTCGGCTGGAAGCTAAAAGACAGCGATATGCGCAAACTGATGTGGGACAACGCGCTGCGCTATTACCGGCGCTACTCGGAATGAACATGCCAAGCCAGGGATTGAAGCTCAGAAAACTTCTCGCGCGCAGGGGCAAAGTGCTGGCGATCTTGGGTGCGCCCAATGCCTTTCATGGCAAGATCATGGAAGCCAACGGCGTCGAGGCCTGCTTCGTCGGCACCAGCATCACGGGTGGCAACTATACCGGGCTCCCGGATCTCGGCATTCTCTCGCTGCCCGAGTGCGTCGGCTTTGCCAAATGGATCGCCCGCGCGGTGAAAATTCCCGTTATCCTCGACGGCGACACCGGCCACGGCGGCATCATGGCGGTACGCCGCCTGGTGCGCGAGTGCATCGAGGCGGGCCTTGGCGGACTGCGCTTGGACGATCAACCGCTCGATCAAAAACGGCGCACCGGCTCCGCGGGAATCTCGATCATCTCGCGCGAAGACGCGGTCACGCGCTATCGCGTCGCGGTGGATGCAAAAAATGAAATCGATCGCAATTTTGTCATCATGGCGCAGTGCTACGCGCGCAATGCCGTCAATGGCGGCATGGCGGAGCTGCTAAAGCGGCTGCGGCTCTACGAAACCGCCGGCGGCGCCGACTGGGTGCAATTCGAGTCGCCGCACTCCGTTGCCGAAATCAAACGGGCGCGGCGAGTGATTAAGGGCCCATTCTCGGCGATGAAAGGGCAACTGCCGCGCGCGTTGACTTTGGCAGAGCACAAAGAACTTGGATTGAACGCCGCGTGGTACACATTTTTACCTGACCAGGTGCTCAAAACCGCCGCATGGTCGTTCTTTCAAGAATTTAAGAAAAAAGACGTGCGCGCCTGGGACGAGCTGGCGCAGAAAAATGGCGCGACCCCTTTCACCGGCGGCGCGAAGCTGCCGTGGGATGCGACGGGTATGACGGAAATGAGTCAGCTTGAAGCGAAGTATGTAGCGAAGCGTGGCCGGAGATCATGAATATGTACTTGTTGTCGTTGGTGACTTCTTTCATTCTCTTAGGCGCGTCGCTTGCCAGCGCCCAGAGCGATTTCTATCGCGGCAAGCAAATGAAAATCGTCGTCGGCGCGTCGGCCGGAGCCGCGAGTGATCTCTACGCCCGGGCAGTGGCACAGCATCTGCCAAAGCAGATCCCGGGCAAGCCCGAAGTCATTGTGCAAAACATGCCGGGAGGTGGTTCGCTCACCGCGGCAAACTATGTATACAGCGTCGCCAAACCGGACGGACTTACCCTCGGCGCAGTGACCGCGCCGATCTACTTCGCGCAGCTCTTGGGCCGCAAGGAAGTGCAGTTCGATTGGGCCAAGTTCACGTGGATCGGCACGCCGGAAGAAAACGACGAGCTGTTTTTCCTGCGTGCCGATCAGCCGTACAAGACGTTGTTCGATTTGCGCAAGGCGAGCGAAGCGCCGCGCTGCGGCGCGTCGGGGGTTGGCAGCACCGGATTTTACATTCCAAAATTGCTCGAAGAGATATTCGGCGTGAAGATTAACATGGTCACCGGCTATCCGGGCGCGGCGGACATCGATATCGCCGTGGAGAAAAACGAAGTGCATTGCCGCGGCACGACGATCAGTGCCTTTTTCGGCCGCGAGCCGGGAAAAACTTGGGCGAAGAACGGCTTTGTCCGGTTCCTGGTTCAGACCGGGGATAAACGCAGCCATCGCTTGCCCGACACACCGACGATCTGGGAACTGATGGATCAAGAGAAGAGCGACAAGAGTATCGATGCGAAAAAGCGCTTGGCGCGGGTCGTGTTAGGTCCCGGTGCCTTTGGCCGGCCGATCTTGGCGACGCCGGGGATTCCATCCGACCGCGTAAAGATTTTGCGCGACGCCTATGTGAACATGCTCAAAGACGCAGAGTTTGTCGCTGAAGCAAAAAAGCGCCAATGGGAAATCGCGCCGGTGAGCGGCGAGCGGCTCGAAGCCTTGGCAAGGGAAGTGATCAATCAGCCTGCGGATATCGTGGAGCGCATGAAAAAAGTCATGGGTGAGTCTTAAGAAGGCAAGAGGCAGCAGGCAACAGACAATAGGTTAGGAGAGTTTCATGGATTTTTCGAAATACATAGTAAAGGCACGCCCCGGCGTGCTCGGCGGCAAGCATGAAGAGAAACGGCCGTTGAGGCAATTGGCCGCGATGCCAGTCAAGCGGCATATTTTTATCAACCGCGATTCGTATCCCGACGCGGATATTTACGTGGCCATTCACGAGGCCAAGGATTTGCCATCGCCGGTTCCCGATTATCAGGTGCCGCACTGCCACAACACGGATGAATTTTATTACTTCATCGGCAACAATCCCGATCTCACTGGCCTGGAAGGACAAATCATTTTCGAAGGCAAGGTGCACAAGATCGTTTCGCCGGCGTGTGTTTATATTCCCACGGGCGCGGGACACGAATACAAAGTCACGAAGGGAGCCGGCACCGTGACCGTGTTGTTTCGTAACCGCGGCTATACCCACGAAGATAAACCGTTTGATCTCGCCAAGGGCGAGCGCGATTTCGCCAAATACGCCAGCTATATTTTTGCCCCCGAAGCGCGGGCGACCACAGAGATCAAATATCACACCGACGCAGCGCCGGGGGTGCGCTACGTTTTTGTCGACGGCAAGTTAAAACCGGAAGCGGGATTTTACACCGTCGTGCGCAGTGTGCAGAACGTGCAACCGACGCAAGCGAACTATGTCGAGATGCACACGCACAACTGCGACACGCAGCATATCGCGATCGGCAACGGACCCGAGCTGACGGGATTAAAGATCGAATTTCAAATCCGCGACGACAAAATCGTCGTTGAAAGCCCGATGGGCGTAAACATCCCGGCCGGGACGCCGCACTCGCAGCGCATCATCGAAGGCACGGGGCATTTTTTCAACTTTGTGCCGAAGAGTTTCTACAACGACGGTTTGGTGAGCTGAGGGAAGTGTTGGGTTACGCTGCGCTAACCCAACCTACGCAGATGTGTCTCTCGGAACTCCTTCCCCCGGGGCGGGGGAAGGAGCTGTGACTCCGCGGAACCTAAGCAAGCTATTTTAGAAGGAGAAAAGATGAAACCGCCGAAGGATATTTTTCCTGTAGTTCTTACAACGTTTTTGTTTGCCATCGTAGCACAGGCCGCCTTCGCCCAAAGCAACCCACGCTACATCCGCTTTGCCGGCGTGCCGAGCGCGGTCAAGGGCGCGCTCTATGCGCCGGACGCGCCACAAAAGCCACCGCATGTGGCGATACTTGTCATTCACCGCGCGTCGAATTTTATGAACACGCTCGCCTGCACCGAGTTATCGCAGCGCGGTTTCCTCGTGCTGTGCATGAACCCGCGCTCGGACAACAACGAGGCGCTGGTGCGCTGGGAGAGACCATGCCTCTCGACGTCAAGGCCGGCATGGAGTTTCTCAAGAAACAGCCGGGTGTTACGAAAATACTTCTCTGGGGATTCAGCGGCGGCGGACCGACAACGACCTTTTATCAGAACGTCGCTGAAAACGGCGTATCGGTCTGCCAAGGGCCGAAGAAGCTGGTCCAATGCGGTGATGACCTCGCCGGTCTGCCGAAAGCGGACGGTCTGATTCTTGTCGATGCTCATCCTGGCAACCCCGTGAACGGCATTCGCAGCTTGAATCCGGCGGTCACCGACGAGAGTCGGCCCGATCTGCTCAATCCCGACCTCGATCTGTACAATCCCAAAAATGGTTACAACCCCAAAGGGCCGTCGACCTATTCTGAGGAATTCAAAAAGAAATACTTCCGCGCCCAGGCCGAGCGCATGAACCGGTTGATCGAGAAAGCGCTGGCTATGCAGCGGCAGATGAAAGACGGCAAGTACATGTATCCCGACGATGACGCTTTTCTAATCGTGCGCGGCGAAAACGCGCGGCTGATGCAGCTCGATCCGGGCGTTCACGCGACGACAGCAAAGCCGCAAAAGCTGATCAAGAACGACGGCACAGTCATTACTGAAATCGTCAAGAGCGTGCGCGTGCCGAATTTACGATCGGCGCAGCAAAATGCGCAATTTGAAAACGGCACGCGGTTGTTAACCGTCAAGTCGTTCCTGAGCGCCAACGCGGTGCGGGGGACCGACTCCATGGACGGCATTGATCACTGTTCGAGCAACAATTCGCCGCCGTGCCACCTGCCGCAGATCACTGTGCCGACGCTAATCACGGCGATGGGCGGGCACTATTTCATCCGCGACAATGAGATTCACTACGAGCTATCCGGCGCCAAGGACAAAGATTACGTGGTCATCGAAGGCGCCGAGCACGGGCAGACGCCTTGCAGACCTTGTGAAACCACGCCGGGTCAGTATGGCAACAGCGTCAAGAACCACTACGACTACGTACGTGATTGGATCAACAAACGGTTTTGAGCAGCAGTCCAATGCGGCAGGGATGTCAGACTTTTTTGTTTCGCCGCTGTAGCAGGACTGCCGCGGCGAATAAGCAGAAGCCTATCAGGTCCGCAATCCATTCGGGGTAAACCAGCACTAACCCGGCTGCGATGAGCATGACGCGCTCGATTCCTGTGGTTTTGTGCCGCAGCCAACCTGTCGCTCCCGCGGCCAATGAGGCCAGGCCGACCAATGCCGTGGCGGTTGTCCATAGGATATTTGTCCAGGACCCTTTAAGGAGTAACGCAACGCCGTCCGGATGCAGCGTAAACATGAAGGGCACCAAGAATGCTGGGATGGTGTATTTCCATGCCATCATCGTGGTTTTGTATGGATTCCCACCTGTGATCGCGGCGGCAGCGAACGGCGCTAGCGCCGTCGGCGGCGAGACTTCAGAGAGAACGGCATAGTAAAAAATAAACATATGCGCTGCGTATTCCGGTACGCCTAACTTGATCATCGCCGGCGCGGTGATCACCGCAGCGATGATATACGAAGCGGTCACCGGCACGGCGAGGCCGAGAATCCACAAAGCAAGTGCAGTGTAGAGCACCGTGAGGAACAGGCTATTGCCGGCCAGCGTCAGAATGATCATCGAGAATTTGAGGCCCAATCCTGTCAGCGTCACCACACCAACGATGATCCCTGCCGTGGCGCAGGTGGCTGCCACTGAAAGCACGTCGGTGGCGCCTTTTTCGAACAGGTTCCATAAGCGCCTGGGCGTCAGTGCGGTGTCGCGGCGCAGATAGCTGAGAATAATTCCTAGCAGCGTGGCATAAGCGACGGAGAGTATCGCCGTGTATCCCCACATCATGAAGCCGATAATGGAGATGAGCGAAATGAAGTGGAAACCGTACTTGCGCGTCAGACTCCCCATGCTTTCGCCTTCGACTTGAATTGGCTGCGCGCCAAACTTGCGCGCATCGAGCTCGACCATGGTGAAGATCGACCAGTAGTAGAGCAGCGTCGGGATCACGGCCATGGCAAGCACTTCGAGGTAAGAGATTTTCAGAAACTCAGCGATAAGAAACGCCGCCGCGCCGAGCACCGGCGGCGAGATGATCGCGCCGATGCCGCCGGCAGACAGCAAGCCGCCCGCGGACTCTTTGTCGTAGCCGGCTTTAGATAACAGCGGCCAGGAGACCGAACCGAGCGTTACGGTCGTCGCCACGCCGGAACCAGAAGGGCCGCCAAGTAAAAAGGATGCCAGCGTTACTGTTCGACCAGCCGCCGCTGGTTTGCCCCCGGTGGCGGCGAGGGAAAAGTTGACGTAGAACTCACCGGCTTTGGAAAATTCCAACACCGAACCGTAGATCGTAAAAAGAATGATAAACGTCGCCGCGACATCGAGCGGCACGCCAAAGATGCCTTCCAGCGTGACGTACATATGGCCGACGATGCGGTCGGCGGCATAGCCTTGATGCGTCCAGGGCGAAGGCAGGTAAGCGCCGAAGATGGCATAGGCCAAAAAGCCGATGGCGACAGCGGGTAGTACCCAACCTGTGGTGCGCCGCGTGGCTTCGAGAACGAGCAGAATTGTGATGATGCCGAAGATTTGATCGACGGTGTGTGGAATCGCCGCGCGATAAATAAATTCCTCGAAATCCCAAAGGGGATAGCCGATGGCGGCAAGACTCAAGAGAATCAGCAGCCAATCGTGCCAAGGCACACCGCTACGCTTCTCGCCTCGGTAAGTGGGATAGATGATGAACGACAGCACCAAAGAGAAGCCAAGAAACACCAGTCGAAGAATCTGCGCGGTGACACTGGCCCAAGCCCAGTAAAGAAAAACCAGCGACATCGCCACGGCGGCGAAAGAAAACAGTCGCGCCGCAACGCCAGTTAATCGGCGCCTCGGCCCTTCTTCTTCCTGAACGAATTGCTGTGCTGCTTCGAGACGGGAAGGATCGACGGTGTCTTCAGCCATCAGATCCGGCCTCGCAAGCAGCGACGGCTACTCGCAAAGCACCGCCGGGTGGCAATAGAAATTCGTGGGATTTTGTCGCAGAGATCAGAGCAAGGGTCATCGCGGAGTCGTCGCTCACCCGCAAGTTTAGCACAGGGTAAAGCAGCGGCCCGGGCGTCACCACCCATGAGCCGTTTTCTTCGCGCGCACCTTCGTGGCCGTAGAATGCCACCAAGCGCGCCTCGCCGTAGCGCAGTTGTTGTAGCTCGAAGCCTTGTTCGCGCACAGTGAAAATTTCCTCGACGGTGCCGCCGTAGATAGAGTGGGTGAAGCGGATGCGGAGTTGGTTGCCGGGAGTAGTGGGAACTATGTGACCTAGTTGGCGGTCTTTTTTAAAGGACAGACAGGCTTGTGCAAATACAGTGGTCGAGTCAAGCAAAAGTGTTAGCACGATGGAGAACCATAACAGTGTCGACGAGAAAAAATCCCCCCGGCCCGCCTTTTTCAAAGGGCGGTTCACACGCGGCCTTTCTAAGGTAGCGTCGCCGATCTGAGAATGAGATCCGAAATCCTCCTTTGGCAAAGGGGGACACAGGGAGATTTTCTTCGACGTCATTTTCCGCTCGTCGGCACTCTCACGCCTTTCTCTTTGTAGTAGCGCAGCGCGCCGGGATGAAATGGAATCGGCGAGCCGACGACGGCATTTTTCAAGCTAATATCCGTGGCCGCTTTGTGCACCGCAACCAGATCGGCGGTGTGTTCAAGGAGAAGCCTGGTAATCTGATAGGCGAGGTCATCGCTCATCTTTTCATTGACAATCAGCAAATTGGTCGCCGCCGCCACCGGCACGTCTTCATCGATGCCTTTGTACATTCCTTTGGCGATGGGGCTGACGAAGTAAAGTGGACCGTATTTGGCGACCATTTTAGGAATCGCGTCGGCATGGGGTACCATGTGGATTTTCATCCCCGGGGTTGCGGCGAGGTCGAGCACCGCCGCTGTCGGCAAACCGCCGTCCCAGAAAAAGGCGTCGATTTTGCGGTCCTTCATGGCGCCCGCCGATTCGGCTGCGCCGAGGCGCTCTTGGGCTTTCAGATCGGCGGGTGTGAGACCGTAGGCTTCCATTACCCGCAAGCCTTTAACTTCAACGCCGGAACCCGGTGCGCCGGTGGAGACTCTTTTGCCTCTCAAGTCCGTGACGGTCTTGATGCCGCTGCCGTCGGCGGCGACGATGTGCATGTAGTTGGAATAGAGCGCCATCAAGGACCGGATGTTGGCTTTGTCTTTCATGCCTTTGATCTGTCCGGAAAAACCGTCCCACGCGGTATCGGGCAGCGAGAAGGCCATGCCGACGCGGTTGCCGTGCAGCAGTTTGACGTTATCCACCGATGCCGTGGTGACTTCGGCCGTCGCGTCGGCATTGGGAACATGTTTGGAGATCAGGGAAGCCATGCCGCCGCCCAGCGGATAATAGACACCGCCGGTACCGCCGGTGGCGATGGCGATGCGGGTTTTGGTTTGAGCATCGACTTTCGGCGATGCCAGCAACAACGCTAGTCCAATTAGACCGGCAAATCGTGAGGTGCGGTTTTGTAGTAACATCTTTCCCCCCGTTTCGTGGTAATAAACTTGCACCTGTTAGACGAAAAGTGGCATCAAACCAAGCAAAAGCCAAACGAGGTCAGCAGGCACGAATTGAACTGGACTGATGCGGTTGATACAAAGCTAGCGATTCAATATCGCTCACGCAGGAATGTCAAGCGCGAGGTCAATCAGGAATTGGGGGCAAAATGAGTAACCAAGTTGCAATCTTTGGCGGCGGCTGTTTCTGGTGCACCGAGGCGGTTTTCGACGAGCTGAAAGGCGTGCAATCGGTGGTGTCCGGCTACATTGGCGGCACGGTGAAAAATCCCAGCTACGAACAAGTCTGCATGGGCAACACCGGCCACGCCGAGGCGATCAAGATCGAATTCGACGATGCGCGGATTTCGTTTCGCGATTTGATGACGGTTTTTTTCGCCACCCACGATCCGACGACGCTCAATCGCCAGGGCAACGACGTCGGCACCCAATATCGCTCGGCGATTTTCTACGCCGACGAAAAGCAAAAAGCAGAGGCCGCTGTGTATATGAAAGAACTGGACGAGGCGAAGACGTTTAAGAATTCGATCGTGACGACGCTGGAGCCGTTGACCGAGTTCTGCGCCGCGGAAGATTATCACCAAAAATTTTATGCGAACAATCCGTTCCAGCCCTACTGCCAGTACATGATCCCGCCCAAGCTGAGCAAGCTGCACAAGCAGTTCAAAGAGCTGCTGAAGTCACATAGTTGATTTAGGATCACCGCCCGAGAAAAATTTGCCCAAACTCCTTGGCTGTTTGCTCCATGATGGGGCGGATGAAATCCACGTCGGCGTGGAAGCTCTCTTTTTCCATCAATTCTAGGAAACGCTGCTTGACCCCTTTGCGGGCGGAGACGCGGCCGAAAGTCGTGACGGGGACTTGGCCTTCGTCCGATAACGCCCAGTCGCTATGTGCCCTTTCCGCCACGACGATTTTCGCCGCGGCGGCAAGTGCGGATATCGCACTAGCACGGTGGTGTCAAATCCATTGGCTGCATAACTTCTTATATTGACTCCATTTTTAGGATTCGATAGCGTCCCCGACATACTTCGGAGGCTCGCATGGAGCAACTTAAGCCGGTGAAAAGCGGCAAGGTCAAAGTCGACGACGTTAACCTTTACTGCGAAATCTACGGCCAGGGCGATCCGCTGGTGCTGGTGGCCGGCACAGGGATTAGCTGCGCGCCGTGGCGCGTCTCGCAGGTGCCGGAGTTCGCCAAGCATTATCAAGTCGTCATCTACGATCACCGCGGCCTGGGGCGGAGCGACAAGCCGGACATGCCCTATTCCACAGAACTGTTTGCCCAGGATTGCGCCGGGCTCATGGACGCGCTCGGTATCAAGAAAGCCCATATGCTGGGCCATTCTATGGGTGCGCGGGTCTTGCAGTGGTTCGCGCTAAAGTATCCGGAAAAGGTGCGCAGCCTGGTGCTGTCCGGTCCCGGCTCGGGAAAATATGAGGAATCCCTCGATTATCCGCGCGGTGTGCCTATGGACGCGGCCTTGGAGATGATCGAAAAGGGCTACGAGAAATATCAGAGCGACCACTGGGGGCCGGGCTTCATGTTCAGCGAGCAGTTCATGAAAGAGCACCCGGAAGTCGTCAAGCAGTATCAAGACCTGATCGTCGACGAAGTGCCGCCGCTCAAATGTTACCTGCGCCATGTGGTCGCGCGCCAGTGCCACGAAGCGACCCATCTCATTCATGATATCAAAGCGCCGACGCTGGTGATCGTCGGCAGCAAGGACACGCACGAAGGCGGCACCGGCAACCATGTGGAATCGGCGAAGGTTCTCGCCGCGAAGATTCCCGGTGCACAGTTGCATTTGGTCGAAGGCGGAAGACATGGCTACCTGCGCGAGATGCCCGAGAAAGGCCATCCGCCGATATTGGATTTTCTGCGGCGACACTGAGAAAGGATAACTCACCAAGTAGATACGAAGAGCAAGAAGTTCGGATGTCCGTCGTGTCTTTGCCGCGAACAGTGCTTTCGGCCACTGGAGAAACCCGTGTTGATAAAACATGAATTTGCTGTGACGCGAAGAGATTTTCTGCGCGGTGTGCTCGCCACTGGCACCGGCTTGGCCGTCGGCCGCGATTTTTCCTGGGCGGGCAGCGCGCCGGAGCGTTTGGTCGTGGCGATGAGTGTGGGCGTCGATGCGATGAGCCCTTACGCGCAGACCGACGCACCGCTTTACGGCCTGTGGGGCCATGTGATGGAGTCGCTGGTAGACACCGAGTACGATAAGAAGGGGATGGGGTTTCGCGGCGAGCTGGCCGAGTCGTGGAGTCCCAAAGGCAGCGAGTGGACCTTTAAACTACGCAAAGGAGTGGTCTTCCACGACGGCTCGCCGTTGACGGCGAAGGATGTTGCCTATTCCTTCGATCGCATCCTCAACGACAAGGATAGCTTGCAGCGCCCCAATCTCTCCGACATCAAAGAGATCAAAACAGCCGATGACAACACGCTCGTGCTCGTGACCAAAGGGCCCAAGGTGGCGCTGTTGTCGCTCCTGTACAATCGGATAATTTTAAGTCACAAAGCCGCCGAGCGCCTAGGCGACAAAGTCGACACGCAAGCCATCGGCACTGGACCGTACCGCTATGTCTCGTGGCAGCGCGGCGGCTACTTCACCATGCGGCGCAATGACAAATATTGGGGCAGAGCCGCGACCATCCGCGAAATCGTCTGGCGCCCGATCAAAGAGCCGGCGGCGCGCGTGGCGGCCATCGAATCGGGCCAAGCGGATATCATCAATCAGGTGCCGGTGCACGATATCGAGCGGCTCAAGCGGAACTCGCGGGTGCGCGTCGAGCTGGTGCGTGGCCTGCGCAATCTTTACATCGGCTTGAATCCGGGTCATAAACCCTTCGATAATAAACTGGTGCGCCAGGCGTTTAATTACGCCGTCGATCAGGAATCGATCATCAAACATATTCACGAAGCCCAGGTTTACGCTCTCAAGGGACTGCTCGCGCCGCAGAATTACGGCTACGATCCCGACCTGGCCAACTATCCCTACGACCCAGAAAAGGCGAAAAAACTTCTCACCGAAGCGGGCTACCCCAACGGTGTTACGGTGGATTTCTACACCCACACCGGCCGCTACTCGAAAGACAAAGAGACTGCGGAGGCGATCGTCAGCCAGCTCGCCAAAGCCGGCATCAAAGCGGATATTAAGACACCCGAGTACGCCATCTACGAGGCGGAGTTTAACGCCGGCAAGTACGGCATGTATATGTTCGGGCGCGGCTCGATTACCGATCCCGAACCGTTTTACATCCGCTATTTTCGCTCCGGGCGGGGCAAGCGCTTGCTCTACAAAAATGCCGAATTCGACCGCATCTTCGATTTGCAGTCGGAAACCTTCGACGCCGCCAAGCGCGAAGAGATGCTGCGCCAGATGGGGCGCATCTTGCATGAGGACTGTCCGGTGATTCCTCTCTATAATACCGCCGACGTGTACGCCGTGCGGCGGGATCTCGCGTGGACGCCGCGGCCGGATGAGAAAATTCAACTGACGGCCGCCAAGTTCTAAAGGCCGAGGAGTCGCCGTGAACAAAAAAGAGGTCCTTGAGAAACAGAAAAAGTATTTGTTCTCCTGTGTGGCGACCTACTACGACGAGCCGTTGGTCGTCGATCATGCCAAGGATCATTCGGTCTTCGATGCCGATGGTAAAGAGTATCTGGACTTCTTCGGCGGCATTCTCACCGTCAGCGTGGGCCACAACAATGACAAAGTCAGCAAAGCCATCGTCGATCAGACCCACAAGGTCCAGCATATGTCGACGCTCTACGCCAACGAGCCGCAGGTCAATCTCGCGGAAAAGCTGGCGCAGATCACCCCGGGACGTTTAGAGAAATCGTTTTTCACCAACAGCGGCACCGAAGCCAACGAGACAGCGGTTCTTCTGGCGCAGATCTACACCAAGTGCCAGGACGTGATCACGCTGCGGCACAGCTACAGCGGACGGTCTTACCTAGCGTTGAGTCTCTCGGCGCAATCGAGCTGGCGGCTGATGCCCAATGTCGTGCCGGGGGTGCACCATATCGCCAACGCTTATTGTTACCGCTGCCCTTACGGGTTGACCTATCCGAGCTGCGATATCAAATGCGCCACGGATGCTGAAGAAGCGATTCAGACTATGACCTCACAAGGGCGGGTCGCGGCGTTTCTCGCTGAGCCGATCCAGGGTGTCGGCGGTTTCATCGTGCCGCCCAAGGAATATTTCAAAATCATCGTCGATATAATTCGCAAACATGGCGGCCTTTTTATCGCCGATGAAGTGCAGACCGGCTGGGGTCGCACCGGCGGCAAGATGTTTGGCATCGAGCATTGGGGCGTCGACCCCGACATCATGACCTTCGCCAAGGGCATGGCCAACGGCGTGCCCATCGGCGCGACCATCGCGACGCCGGAGGTGGCCGACGCGATGCAGGGCAACACCATATCGACTTTCGGCGGCAACCCGGTCACCTGCACGGCTGCGAATGCGACCATCAATGTCATAGAAGAAGAAAACTTAGTCGAGAACGCACGCGTGATGGGCAACCGGTTGCGCGACGGGTTGAACGCGTTGCAGCAAAAGTATCCGATCATCGGCGATGTTCGCGGCATGGGCTTGATGCAGGGCATGGAGTTAGTCGGCGAAAAGAAAAAGCCCGACGCCGAAAGCACCAAGCGGTTGGTGGAGTTGACCAAAAACAATGGCCTGCTATTGGGTAAGGGCGGCACCTATGGCAATGTGCTGCGCATCGCGCCGTCTTTGAATGTTAACAAGGATGAAGTGGACCACGCGCTGAAGGTCTTGGATCAGTCGTTTGCGCAGTTGGGGCAGTAAAAGAAAAAGATACATAGTCACCACGAAGGACACGAAGATCACGAAGTTCGGATGTAGGGGCGAAATATTTTTCGCCCTTCCTTCGTGCGCTGCGTGGTGAAATGGGATTTATTAGTTCTCTCGCATGAACACCCTCCTTCGCAGAAGCCTGGGCGCTATCCCGGTTATCATCGCCATCTCGTTTTTAATTTTTCTTTTGATGCACATCGCGCCGGGTGACCCGGTGACATTGATGTTGGGCGACAACGCCACTCCTGAGGACGTCGAGAAGCTGCGCCGGGAGTTGGGTTTTGACAAACCCATCCTGGCTCAATATTGGGATTTTCTCTCACAAGCGGTGCGCGGCGATTTCGGCCGGTCGCTCAAGTTCGGCGAGCCGGTGATGAAACTGGTTGCCGAGCGGTTGCCGGCGACCTTGGAGCTAGCGTTTGCGAGCCTTTTTGTTGCAATTTTGATCTCGGTGCCAGTTGGCGTCTACTCGGCTATCAAACACAATTCGCTGCTCGATCACGCCGGCATGAGCGTCGCCTTGGTGGGCGTTTCCCTGCCTAATTTTTGGCTTGGCATCATGCTGATCTACTTTCTCGGCGGGCAGTTGAATCTATTGCCCGTGGCGGGGCGCATCGAATACGGCATCGAGATTAAATCGATCACCGGTCTCTATCTTTTTGACAGCCTCATAACCGGCAACTTCACTGCGTTTTGGAGCGTGGCCAAGCACCTTTTGATGCCGGCCGTTACCCTGGGCTCAGCCTTGGCAGCGATTGTGACGCGCATTTCTCGTTCCAGCGTGTTGGAGGTCATGCGCCAGGACTATGTCACAACCGCGCGCGCCAAGGGGCTGAGTGAAAAGGCGGTCATCTGGCGCCATATCCTGCGCAACGCGCTGATTACCATCGTGACGATTCTCGGCTTGCAGCTTGGCGCCTTGCTCAGTGGCTCGGTGGTCACCGAAACGGTTTTTTCCTATCCGGGCATCGGCGATCTTTTGATCCAGTCGATCTCGGCGCGCGACTATAAGCTTACGCAGATTCTGATACTGATGTTCGCGATTACTTACTTCGTGGTCAATTTACTGGTGGACTTTCTCTATAGCTGGATTGATCCGAGGATCAAGTTTTAATGCTATCGTTTCGCCACTTAAAAATTTGGGTCGGCGGGGCTATCCTTGCGCTGTTGGTGGTTTGTGGCGTTGCCGCGCCGCTGTTGGCGCCGCGCGATCCGCAGATGCAGACCCTGGAAGACCGGTTGCGGCCGCCGCGCTGGACGAAAAATGGCTTGCCGGCGTACTTGCTTGGCACCGATAACCTCGGCCGCGATATGTTGAGTCGGATTATTTACGGCTCGCGTATTTCGCTCATGGTCGGCGCCGCAACCGTGATCTTCGCCGGTGTTGTCGGCTGCACGCTGGGCGCCGTCGCTGGTTACTTTGGCAAGACGGCCGACGAAATCGTCAGCAAGGTATCCGAAATCTTTCTGGCTTTTCCATTCTTGTTGATTGCCATCGCGATCATGGCCTTTCTCGGCCAAGGGGTGGGTAATCTCATCATGGCGTTGATGCTCAGCCGTTGGGTACAGTATTGCCGTGTGGTGCGCGGCGAGGTGCTGTCTTTGAAAGAGCGTGACTTTGTCACCGCTGCAAAAGCGCTGGGCGGCCAGGATTTCTATGTCCTGTTTCGTCACGTGGTGCCCAATACGCTGGCAAGCGTGACGGTCATTGCGACCTTCGGCATGGCGATCGTGATCATCACCGAAGCGAGCCTGAGCTTTTTGGGTCTGGGCGTGCCGGTGCATATTCCCACGTGGGGTTCGATGCTTGCCGAGGGCAGGAGCTACATCAACCGGGCCCCGTGGCTGACTATCTTCCCTGGGCTGGCAATTTTTATTACGGTATTTGGTATCAATCTGCTGGGCGACGGGCTCAGGGATATTTTCGATCCGAAGCTGAGACGGCAACGTTAGTGGAAAATGGAAATTATTCGGAGGGTGATCATGAGTCGTGATTTTAGCCGGCGATCATTTTTGAAAGCGGGCGCAACGGCGGCAGCCGCAATCGCGGCGTGGCCGCGCTATGTTTTGGATGCCAGCGCGGCGTCGCGCGACCGGGTGACGATTTTTCACTCGAGCGTGGCCGACTCGATCCATCCCTACAATCATAGCTCCAGCCCGATCTACGGCAACTGGCAGCATGTCATCGAGCCGCTGCTTGAATACAGCGTTGACCGAAAGGACTTTGTCGGCGTGCTCGTCGAGTCTTGGCAGTTCCAGGGCAACAAGTGGGTCTTCAAGCTGCGCAAGGGTGTGAAGTTTCACAATGGCGCGACCTTCACAGCGAAGGACGTGGTCTTCTCCGTGGAAAAAATGCGCGATGAAAAGGGCGGCAGCCTGCAGGCGCCCAATTTCAAAGACGTCGCCGAGATTCAAACCCCGGACGATTACACCGTGGTTTTCGTTACCAAGCAGCCCATGGCGGTATTTTTAGACCGGCTCGATAACCGCTTCGTGTTGAGCAAAGAAGCCGGCGATAAATTTGGCGATAAGATTTATGAAAACCTTATCGGCACCGGCCCGTATAAATTTGTCAGCTACCAGCGCGGCGGCAACCTGGTGTTCACCCGTAACGACGACTACTGGGGCGGACGAGCCAACATCAAAGAAGTCGTCTTCAAGAAAGTAACCGAAGACGCGGCGCGCTTGGCAGCGCTGGAGTCGGGCCAAGCGGACTTCATCAACAATGTGCCGGACCATGAAGTGGCGCGCTTGAAAAAACATCCGCGCGTGCGCATCGACCAGGTCGAAGGACAGCGGATGTTTTTCTTTGCCTTCAACATGGCGTTTAAGCCATGGGACAACAAACTGGTGCGCCAGGCGGCCAACTATAGCGTCGATGCGCCGGCGATTATTCGAAACATCTTCGACGGTATCGGCTATCCGTGCAACGGGCCGGTGGGCGCCAACGTTTTCGGTGCCGACCCGAAACATAAGCGCTATCCGTACGATCCCAAGAAGGCCAAAGAGTTGCTGGCTCAAGCGGGCTTTCCTAACGGCTGCGATATCCAACTTTACTACTCCGCGGGGCGCTATCCCAAAGACCGCGAAATCTGCCAAGTGGTGGCCGCGCAAATGGTCAAGAGCGGTTTTCGCGTCGAGCTGATCTCGCAGGAATGGGCGCTATTTTGGGACAAGCAGGGAGTCAACGGTGGCCGGCTGCCTTTTTACTACATTGGTCGCGGCGGCTTGACCGACGCCGATACGCTGTATGATCAATACTTCCGCACCGGGACAACCAAGAGGACCAACTACAGCAACCCTGAGTACGACAAGCTCATCGAAGAGCAGCAGCGCACCTCCGATTCAAAAAAGCGCACGCAGATCCTGCAGCAGGCTGGCAAACATATCATGGACGAAGCCTTGTTCATCCCGCTGTTTAACCTCGCGGACATCTACGGTGTCGCGAGGAATTTGGAGTGGAAGAAGCGCCCGGATGAAAAGATCAAGGCCTGGGACATGAAGATCAAGGCATAGAGAGTCCGAGCCCGCGTTGTTGACGGTATGAAGGCGATCGAGGTGGAACTCTGGAGGAGCGAAGGCAACAGGGCATCGCGTAAACGCCGCGATGTAGGGGCGACCGGCGGTCGCCCTCTTTTGCGACCTAGCGATGCAAGAATCGAAGATGAATTCCAAGCAGCGGCAAACGAAACGAAAGTTTCGCGCTGATGCCTTCGCTCCTCCAGAGTTCCACCTCGATCGCCACAGTATCGTTGGTTTCCCAAGAACCTGAATAGCCCGGGCTAAGTCTGGGGGCGGAGGGTGCGCAACGACAGCAGCAGATTTCCCAATAGGAGCATTGATGAGTTCAAGAGGTAACGGAATCAATCGCAGAGATTTTCTCAAGAACAGCGCCATCGCGGGTCTTGGTGCACTCGCCAGTTCAGGATTGGCCAAGTTCAGCTATGCGGCCTCGAAGGACCGCCTCACGGCGCTGAGCAGCATCGGTCTCGACACCCTGCACCCCTATGCGCACAGCTCGAGCCCACAATACGGCATCTGGCACAACATGCTCGAGCCGTTGGTAGAAGTCGACTACGCCAAGAAAGATTACTTCGGCGTCCTCGCCGAGTCATGGCAATTTCAGGGCAAGAAGTGGGTGATCAAGCTGCGCAAGGGCGTCCGCTTTCACGATACCAGCCCGTTCACCGCTAAAGACGTCGTCTACTCGATCAACCGATTGAAAAACGACAAAGAGAGCATGCAAAAAGATAACTTTCGCGACTTTGTCGAGGTCCAGGCGGCGGATGATCATACCGTGATCATAACCACTGAGCAGCCGGTGGCGGTGATGATGGACCGCTTGCAGAACCGCTTCATCCTCTCGAAATCCGGCACCGAAGCGCAAGGTAGTCAGGGCGAGTTAAAGCCCGTCGGTACCGGCCCGTACAAGTTTCAAAGCTGGCAGCGCGACGGCAATCTCGTGATGGTGCGCAACGACAGCTACTGGGGAACGAAGCCGTCGGTCCGAGAGATCGTCGTGCGCCGTGTGAAAGAGGACTCCGCTCGGGTCGCGGGCTTGCTCGCCGGGCAAGGCGATGTGACCAACAATGTGCCGGTGGAAGAGCTGTCGCGCTTCGATAACCATCCGCGCATTCGCGCGGAGAAAGTCGAAGGCGTGCGCATGTATTTTCTCGCCATGAACGTGACGCACAAGCCGTTTGATAACAAATTAGTCCGCCAGGCGATCAACTACGCGGTCGATCCGTCGGCGATCATCAAACATATTTACGAAGGCAACGGCTACGTGATGAACGGCCCGCTCGGCTCCAACGTCATCGGCTTCGATCCCAAGATCAAGCGCTATCCAGTAGACATCAATAAAGGCAAGGAGCTGCTCACCAAAGCCGGCTATCCCAACGGCTTGGACATAAAGCTTTATTTTTCACCCGATCGCTATCCCAAAGCCAAAGAGGTCTGCCAGGTGATCGCCGACCAATTAGCCAAGATCGGCATCAAAACCGAATTGGTCTCGCAGGAGTTCGTCATCTTCTGGGGCAAAGAAGGCGTCAACGGCGGCAAGCTCGGCTTTTACTACGTCGGCCGCCCGGCGGCGGACGCCGATACGGTTTACGATCAGTACTATCGCTCCGGCGTCAGCCCGCGCATTCAATACAAGAATCCGGAGTTCGACAAGCTGATCGATGAAGAGCAAAGGATCGGCGACCCGAAAAAGCGCATCGCACTACTGCAACAGGCAGGGCGTATTCTCATGGAAGACGTGCCGTTCTGCCCGCTCTACACATTGGCAGAAATCTACGGCGTCGCGCGCAACGTGAAATGGAAAGCGCGGCCGGATGAAAAGCTGCTTTACGCAGATATGAAGATTTGATCGTAGTGACAGGTCGCGACCTGTCACTACACGCGCTCGTAGGATGGGTTGAGCGTCAGCGATACCCATCACCCAACCGCGTCTCGAAAGAGAAGCATGACATTGGGGTCAACACGGCGTAGGGGCGCAATTCATTGCGCCCGCCCGACTCAGTTCGTCACCGCCGTGCCCGTCAGCATCTGAATAATTCGCTCCAAGTCGTCCGTCGAGTAGTATTCGATTTCAATCTTGCCTTTTTTCGATCTTGCCTTCGGCAGCAAGCGCACCTTGGTGCCGAGGCGGCGCTGAATATTTTCAACTAAAGATCGTAAATCCGGATCGAGCTGACCCGGTTCGCGCCGGCGCCGCCGGCCGGTTTTCAAGTGGCGCACGAGCTTTTCCGTTTCGCGCGTCGACAAGCCTTTACTGATAACTTCCCGCGCAGCGGAAACGATCAACAAGTCTGCCTGCAGGCCAAGTAGCGCCCGCGCTTGGCCGGCGGGAAGATTACCGGCGGCTACTTCATGTTGTACTTCGCTCGGCAGTGAGAGCAACCGAATCGAGTTGGCGATCGCCGGACGGCTCTTGCCAACTTTGTCGGCCATCTCTTCGTTGCTCCAGCTAAACTCTTGCTGCAGTCGTCGGTAGCCGTTGGCTTCCTCGATGGGGTTCAAGTCTTCGCGCTGAAGATTTTCGACTAGCGCCAGCTGCAGCGCCTCTTGATCGCTAGCTTCACGCACGACCACCGGAACCTCGGTGAGGCCGGCCTTCATGGCGGCGCGCCAGCGGCGCTCACCGGCGATCAGCTCGTAGTCGCCGTCCTTGGGCCGGACGACAAGCGGCTGAATGATCCCCTGATTGCGGATCGAGGCCGCGAGCTCGTCGATTTTCGCCTCATCGAACGTGCGGCGTGGCTGAAACGGGCTCGGCGTGATGCGCTCAACGCCGACTTCCGTGGTGGCGGATTCCCCGTGAGGTTCAACCAGCGGCTCACTAGCGCTCGGGATCAGCGCGCTCAGACCTCTACCAAGTCCCATTTTTTTCGGCACTGACATTTTCTTCTTCAGCTCCACGATTAATTAGTTCTCTGGCTAAATCTTGATAATCCTGCGCTCCGGTTGACGTGGGATCGTACAAGCAAATGGGTTTGCCGTAACTTGGACTTTCGCTCAGACGCACATTGCGGCGGATGATGGTTTGAAAAATCTTGTCGGGAAAATGGCTGCGAATCTCCTCGACGACTTGATGTGAGAGGCGGTTGCGGCTGTCGAACATAGTGATGACGATGCCCTCGAGCGTTAGAGCCGGATTCAAATTTTTCTGCACCAGGCTGACGGTTTCTAAAATCGCAGTGAGTCCCTCAAGGGCGTAGTATTCACTTTGGATCGGCACGATAAGAGAGTTGGCGGCTGTCAACGCATTGAGCGTAATCAGTCCAAGTGACGGTGGACAATCAAGCAGCACGTAGTCATAGTGATCGCGCACAGTGGTCAGCGCGTCTTTGAGGCGAAACTCGCGCCGCTCAACGCTTACCAGTTCGATCTCAGCGCCGACGAGGTTTTTACTCGCTGGAATCATTAGTAGCTGAGGAATCTCGGTTTGGCAGAGGACTTCGCCGATGAAGCGCGTGCCCGAAAGCACTTCATACAGGCTCCCTTGCAAGGCGGAACGGTCGATGCCGAGGCCCGTGGTGCTGTTGCCTTGGGGATCGATGTCGACCAATAGAGTTCGTTTGCCTTCAGTCGCCAGCGCCGCGGCGAGATTAATCGAAGTCGTGGTCTTGCCCACGCCCCCCTTCTGATTCGCGATCGCCAGAACGACACTCATATATTTCTCTTTAAAATCAATATGTTATGATTTTATTGCCGACGTGACCAAAGTACCACGAAGAGTTAAGAAAGGAAAGAAAAATCTATCCGTTTCACGTGAAACAGATCAGAAAAGGCGAAGATTAAGCGCTCTTGCGCCGGGTCAAATGCACTGATAGCAGCGATATCGCCGCGGGTGTAACGCCCGAAATACGTGAGGCTTGGCCCAGTGAGCGTGGCCGGATGCGGGTGAGTTTCTCGCACACCTCTCGCGATAGCCCGCTGATCTGCGAGTAGTCGAAATCTTCTGGAACTCGCACATGCTCCATTTTTTGGAATCGCTGCACGATTTCCACTTGGCGGTCGACGTAGCCTTCGTATTTTGTGCTGAGCTCGACCTGAGCATCGGCGTCAGCTGAGAAGCTCGGCATGTCCGGAGCCAGGCGGCGGAGCTGATTCAGGCTAACTTCGGGTCGGCGCAGTAGCTGCGCCAGTGAGCAATGGTTCTTCAGTGGCGCTGTGCCGAGCTCCGTAAGCAGCGCATTGACTTCGCTGGTCGGAGTCACCTGCCGACTTTGCAGGAATGCATTGAGCTGGTCGATCGCATTTTTCTTATCTACGACCCGGATATTTCGTTTGCTATTCGCAAGGCCGATCCGATGACCTATTTCAGTGAGTCGCAAGTCGGCATTGTCCTCGCGCAACAATAGGCGATACTCGGCTCGTGAAGTAAACATTCTATAGGGTTCGCTATCCGTGCCCTTGGTCACCAAGTCGTCGACTAGCACGCCGAGGTAAGCTTGGTCGCGGGAGAAGACGATGGGCTCTTGGCCGCGCAGGCTCAAGACAGCGTTTATCGCTGCAATCAATCCCTGAGCCGCTGCTTCCTCGTAGCCGGTGGTTCCGTTGATCTGTCCCGCATGGTAAAGCCCGCGCACCAGCTTGGTTTCGAGCGACGGATGGAGCTGGGTCGGCTCGACGTAGTCGTATTCGATGGCGTAGCCCGGACGCATGATCTCGGCGTTTTCGAGTCCTTCGATCGAATGAACCATCTCGAGTTGCACATCTAGGGGTAGACTTGTCGACAAACCATTGGGATATACCTCGACAGTGTCGAGTCCCTCCGGCTCTAAGAATATCTGGTGGCGGCTCTTATCGGCGAAGCGATGGATCTTGTCTTCGATCGACGGGCAGTAGCGCGGCCCACGGCTCTTGATGATTCCGGAATACATGGGCGAGCGATGCAGTGCGGCCCGTATCACTTCGTGGGTGCGTTCATTGGTATAAGTTATGTGGCAAGGCACCTGGCGCTGGGTGACACCGTTGCTCAAGAAAGAAAATGGCATCGGCGGATCGTCGCCGGGTTGGACTTGGAGATTTGAATAATCGATAGTGCGCGCATCGAGGCGTGGGCAGGTGCCGGTCTTGAGACGACCTACTTTGAAGCCGAGCGCAACCAGTGACTCGCTCAAACCTTGCACAGCGAAGTCGCCGGCACGACCAGCGGAATAGTTAGTCTCCCCGATATGGATCAGCCCTTTAAGAAAAGTACCAGTGGTGAGGATGACGCGTCGGCCGTAGAACTTCTCACCGATCTGAGTTTCGACGCCCTTGACTTCGCCGTTCTCTACTAGCAGTTTCTCTGCACTACCTTGGCGCAGGGTTAGTCCAGGGCAGTTTTCCAAAACACGCTTCATGCGCAACCTGTAAAGAGCCTTATCAGCCTGCGCTCTTGAGGCACGGACCGCTGGGCCTTTGCGGGTATTGAGCATGCGAAACTGAATACCGGTTTCGTCAATTGCCAAACCCATCTCGCCGCCCAGGGCGTCAATCTCTTTCACCAGGTGGCCTTTTCCAATGCCACCGATGGCTGGGTTGCAGGACATCTGGCCAATGTGGTCCAGATTCAAAGTAAGCATCAGCGCGTCGCAGCCCATGCGAGACACAGCCAAGCAGGCTTCGATGCCGGCATGGCCGGCGCCGACGACTATCACCTCGAAAATCTTGTTCTGTCTCGTGCTCATTGTTTCACGTGAAACGGGACCCGGTGTGGGTGCAATTAATGCATTTTCACCAGGAAAGTTTCTATATTTATTTTAGTTACTTACCTATACAAAAGCTGCTGAACACATGGTCCAAAACAGCCTCATTGTCGATCACGCCGACGATCTCTTCCAAGCCCTGGCGTGCTTCGTTGAGATCAACGGCAATGAATTCGGGCGCATGGCCGAGTGACAATGTCGCTGCGGCCCGGAGCAACGCTTGCTCGCTGCGAACGAGTGCGGCCTTGTGGCGTAGATTGGTTACGATCACCGGCGGTTCGCCAGCCGTCGAAAAGATTAGATCATGGAGAGTAAGCTTTAGGTTGTCTAGTCCGTCACCCGTCTTTGCCGATACCACTGTGACCTGGTCGATGTCGAACTCATGCGCGAGACTTTCAGGACTTATGATCTGCGGCATGTCCGCTTTGTTGATGACCGCCAATATTTTTTTCCCATTGCAGGATTGGATCAGCCCGATGTCATCGCCGGTCAGCGTAGTCGACCCGTCCAGCACGAGCATCACGGCGTCAGCTTGCTGCATATGGCGGCGCGACAGGTTCACTCCGATCTGCTCGACTTGGTCATCGGTTTCGCGTATTCCCGCAGTATCCCAAAGGACCACGCGCACGCCGGCTAGATTTAGCGATTCCTCGACAACGTCGCGGGTGGTACCCGGCACCGGGGTTACGATAACCCGCTCCTCACCGAGCAATGCGTTCAAGAGGCTTGACTTACCGACGTTGGGGCGGCCGCAAAGGCACACGCGCACGCCTTCGCGCAGCAGGCGTCCATATTCATAACTATTTGATATTATTACTATTTTTTCAAGTATGCCGGATAGTTTCTGGGCCAATTCTGAGGCCTGCAAGAGCTCAATATCCTCGTCCGGAAAATCGATGGCGGCTTCCACTTGAGCGAGAATGTCGAGCAGCTCCTCGCGCAGTTCGTTAACCCATTTCGACAAGCCGCCGCTCATCTGCTCAAGGGCGACCGCGGCGCTTTTGTCGGTGCGTGCTTGAATCAACTCCAGCACCGCTTCGGCCTGGGCCAAGTCCATTCGACCGTTGAGAAAGCCACGCTTGGTGAATTCGCCCGGCTCGGCTTGTCGCGCCCCATGAGCCAAGACTAGCTGTAAGACCTGGCGAACAACGAATGCGCCGCCGTGGCAATGAATTTCAACGACGTCTTCACCGGTGTAGCTGTGCGGCTTGCGCATCACCGTGAGCAGCACCTGGTCCAACACTTTTTCCGAACGTGGATCGCGGATCTTGCCATAATAAAGTTTGTGCGAGTCGAGCGCGGCACCGTTGCGTTCTTTGCGCACGAAGATATCGCGAGCGATGCGCTCGGCATCGGGCCCGCTGATACGCACGATCGCCACACCGCCCTCACCCGGCGGCGTCGCGATGGCGGCTATCGTGTCTTCCTTATACATCGAAAAGCGGAGAGTATCTTAGCAACTTCGGAGTCGGAGGGAAAACACCACGAAGTGATTCATGGGTTCAGGCACGCCCGCCTTCATTTGAAAACGTCGAGCAGATTTAGTGAAGCGGGCGCAAAAAAGCGGTGCGCCTGCGGCTAAACCACCAGGCACACCGCGCTGAGGAGGAACTTATCGGACGGTTAGGCTCGCGCCTTTCGTCACGCCACCATAGGTAGCGCTGATCGTCGCCGAAATTCGTTTGCTACCTCGGGTTGTCGACACCGTGAAAGTCGCGGTTCGCGTTCCAGCCAGGACCGTAACAGTTGTCGGAACGCTGGCACGAGTCGGGCGGCTACTGGATAAATTGATGACCGCTCCATCTGCTGGCGCGTTGCTGGTGAGCGTCACTGTGCCAATGGATGTCGCACCGCCACTCACACTAGTTGGATTCAAACTCAAAGATTGCAGTGCCACAGGATTCACGGTTAAGATCGTCGACTTCGTGACGCCCGCGTAAGTCGCCGTGATGTTGCCAATCGTCGTTGCGCTCACCGCGCTCGTGTTTACCGCGAAGTTTGCAGTCGTCGCGCTTGCTAATACTGTTACAGAAGCTGGCACAGTCACCGCTGGATTGGCGCTGCTCAAGCTTACGACAGCGCCGCCGTTTGGTGCTGCCGTCGTAAGCGAAACGGTACCGGTCGTTGATTGTCCTCCGGTGATGGTTCTTGGAGCAGCACTTACAGATGACAGCGAAGCCATTGTCGATGTCGTTGGATTGTAGCCGAGTTGAATGACTTCGAAATCGCTCGCCGTCAGACTGCGAAACGCTGGATTCAAAATGTTGTTGTTCCAGCGTGTGTCGTAGGTGCCGGTGACGAACATGTCCGAGCCGTTGTCGGCGACGATCGAGCCGTATTTCTGCATGGCGCGGAAGATTTTTTGGACGTTGGGATCGCTGGTGCGCTGCGCCACATCGACGCTGGGTTTCAAGCGCAGCCGCGCACCCATCGGCAGCGCACCGGCGGTTGAACCGGCACGGTGTGACGCCGGGTAAACGTAGCCGTTGGTCGCGCGCACCGTAACCCGGAAGGCGTGCTTTATTCCAGCAACGTTGGGATCGTAGACTTCATCGTAGCGCACCAGACCTGGAAGAATCGCCAATCCTGCGGCATCCGCTGACGTCCAGGTATCGGGGCGGCGATCGTTGGTGTTCATGTCGAAGAATGCGCCAGAGCCACCAAACCACTTCCCCTGCGCTGAATCGTAGTAAACGTTGTAGAGCTCATAGAGATGGTTGCTATCTTTGTCGACGATCAGCAAGTGCCGGTCCTGCGAGTTGCGCCGATCAATGTTGCCCGGCTCGCCGCCTTCAATCCATTTCCCTTCGGTGATCGCCTGCGGCGGAATCGGATAAAAAGGCACGCCTTTGCCGGTGTTATAATCAACACCGTCGCTTTCATCCCAATATTGAAACTGCACCGGCTTACGGTCGGCATCGGTGAGGTTTGTCACGACGGCATAGGGGATACCGTAGATACCGTATTGTGTGCCATCGTTGCCGCCGAAGTCAGGATGAAGCCGGCGCGTGCCGCCATTGTTGATGAAAGAAATGTAGTTGGTGGAATTCTGATCGACGGGCCAGCTGCTGATATCGAGATTCCACCAATTGTCGGCGGGGAAAAGCGGCAACGGCTGCGGCAGCGCGCCACCGCGCACCGCGTCCATGGCCAACGCTGGTGCCGAAGCGACGAAGAACGCCATCAGTGTCACCACGGCGATGACAGCGGTTAACCGTCTAGAGAAAAGACGAAGCCGAGTTCGCAGCATGCTTCGCTCCTTTTTTATGGAATTCCGCCGAAACAGCGCAAGTCATGTGCCAGGAAGACGTGACTTTGCAATGCTTACGAAACGATGGACAGAAACCGCCGACGAGCGACAAGGTTTCTGCGCAGAACGATGCCACAACAGGTTTACGCAAACGGAAATGTGCACGAAGACCTGCAACAGCGTAGGAGAAAGCTAATTTGGGTGGAGAGATAAATAGACAGAAACGAAAAAACCAAGGGCGTGATGAATCACGCCCCTACAAAATCCGAACTTTGCCCTCTTGCGCCTCTGCGCGAGATAATCCGAAAATCAGTTGTGGCTCGCCTGCAGCACCGGCTGCCGGATCGTCAAGTCTTCGTTCCCAGCGAAAGCAAAACGCTTCAGCGCCACTGGATCGAGCTCTATACCCAAGCCGGGTTTATCCGGCGGAATCAGAGATCCCTTTTCGAATCGCACCGGCTCTTTCAACAGCTCTTCGCGTAGCGGGTTGTAGGTGTAATCGAGCTCCATGACGATGCACTCTTGCACAGCCGCGGACAGATGCACGCTCGCTGCTAGCGCGACCGCATCGCCCCAGGTGTGAAAGGAAACTTGCACGTTGTTCTTTGCTGCCAGGGCGGCAACTTTGCGAATTTCAGTGACACCGCCGACGCGCGCGACATCCGGCTGTAAGAAATCCACCGCGCCGCGGGCGATGAAATTTTCGAAGGCGTAGCGCATCTGCAAGTTCTCACCGACGGCGATGGGCACTTTGCCTTCGCGACGCAAGAGCGCGTGCCCTTCGACGTCCTCAACAAACAGCGGTTCCTCTAACCAGAAGGCGCCGCTGTCGGCGAACGCCGCTGCCGCTTTGAGGCCGACGTCAATAGAATAGCCCTGGTTAGCGTCGGTCATGACGACAAAGTCTTTGCCTAGTTCCTGGCGCACGGCGCGGACGATGCGGATGTCTTGATCGAGATCGAAGCCGACTTTGATTTTGACGCCGTGAAAGCCCTGCTCGGCGAAATCGTAGGCGCGCTTGACGACTTTGGAAACTTCTTCTGGATAGAGCGCCGTCGCATACACCGGAACTTTGTCGCGGACTTTTCCGCCGAGGAGTTTGTAGAGCGGCTGGCCCTTCACTTTGCCGAGAATATCCCACAGCGCGATGTCGACACCGCTCAGCGCGATGACGCCCACACCGCGTGTGCCAAACTCTTTGTGCCCACCGCGATAGTAAGCTTTGTCCCAGACTGCATCGATATTCGTCGGATCCATGCCGACCAGCATCGGTTTCAAAACCTTCGAAATGACCGCGTCGATCATCTCGCCGTTGCCAGAGGCGGAGCCGATGCCGCTGACGCCATCGTCGGTGTCAACCTGAACGAGATTGGTCGCACGCATGGTGCGCACACCGGAACGGCTAAACACCTGGCCGGAGGCCGGCAGCTCAGTGCGCAAACGGATGGTTTTGATGCCTGTGATCTGCATAGAGATTACTTTTTCGGATTCGGATTATGTAACCGCAAAGAACGCAGAGAACGCAAAGAAATACAAAATTCGCGATGACCATTACCGCTTGACCAGCTCTCAACGTATCTTATTGTGAGTGGTAAAATCCCCCAAGTCCGAGCGCGCGCAGCGCGCCTTTGTGTTCTTTGCGTTGCGGTTAAATTCTCCGGTTCTTATTTCATTTCCCAGAACTGCCCCGGGATCGCTTCGCCGTCCACCGTGATGTACGTATTCTCTACATCGGTCCGCTTGTTCCCTTCGGTGTCCATGCGGGTGAACTCCGGCGTGCCTTCGAGCGCGCTTACGCGCAGGAGTGCCAGTGGGATCGTGCCGGAGTTTTCAAAATAATAGTAAACCCCAGCGGGCAGCATGATCGCCTCGCCTTTGTTGAGAGTCTTCGGCTGATGTTCTTTATTGTAAAACGTCGCCTGACCGTCGAGCACGATGAATGTATGGTCTTCGCCAAAGTGGGCGTGGAGTTTGTTTTTCCGCCCGGGCGCGTAGTAGTTGATACCCACCGACATCCGTTGGGTATCCGCCAGCGGAATGTGACTGCGCCCGCCGGTGATCTTTGGGGTTTTGAGCTGATAGGTAAAAGCGTCCATTAGTGTCCTCCAAACGATAAAAGGGTTTGTCTGCTTATCTTTGCGTTCTCTGCGTACTTTGCGGTTAAATGGTGCGTTTCACAATCTGGGCGCGCAGCGCCTTTTGTGCTTCCTTGTGCTCTTTGTGGTTTCCCAATCCGTCTTCCCCTATACCCCAGCCGCTTCTCCTTGAAAAGAGTCGCATCCCTGGTCTATTTTGAGCGCGACTAAGGACCGGAAAGGAATTCGCACATGGCCAACATCGGACTCTGCTGGGTTAACCCCGCCCCACTCACCAAAGGTGAAAATCTCATCAACTTCGCCAAAAAGACCGAAGCGATGGGCGCGCACTCGATGTGGACCATCGACCGCATCGCTTACGACAATTTGGAGCCACTAACCCTGCTGGCCGCTGCTGCAGGTGTGACGCAAAGAATTCGCCTTGGCACGTCCGTGTTGCTCGGCAACACGCGCCACGCGGCGCACTTGGCCAAGATCGTCGCGACCATCGATTACATCTCCAATGGCCGCATCACCCTCGGCCTCGGCTTCGGCAGCCGCGAGCCGGACTACAAAGCCATCGAAGTGCCCTGGGATCACCGCGGTACCCGAGCCGTCGAACAAGTTCAATTGATGAAACGGCTCTGGACCGAAGACAACGTTACTCACAAAGGCAGATTCTACAACGTGGAAAACCTCACCCTTGGCCCAAAACCAATCCAAAAACCCCACCCACCGCTCTGGACGGGCGGCAGCGCCGAGACATCGCTGAAGCGCGCCGGCATGTGGGCTGACGGCTTCATCTCCGGCAGCTCCGCCATTGCCGACTTCCACGTCACCTGGGACAAAATCGCCAGCTACGCCGTCGCCGCCGGCCGGGACCCAAACAAGATTACCAAAGCCAGCCTGGCCTTCATGGCGATCAACGACGACAAAGCCAAAGCGATCAAAGCCGTCGAAGATTACACGACACGCTACTACGGGCGCGTGAGAACGCCAGTTGAACCGGTGTCGATTGTTGGTGGAGCTGAGCAGTGCATCGACAAGATTCAATATTTTCTGAGTAAGGGACTCGACACATTGATCATCGGCGTGGCCGATCCGGATCCGCGGCAACTAGATTTGTTTGGGGAGAAGGTCTTGCCGAAGGTGAAGGCTTAGCAAGATGAATTAACGGATCTTTATTCGAGGCGATCACCAAATTCGATCACCTGCGAACTGCGACACAAGGATTATCCGCCGTTTCTTGCAGCGTTAAAAAACGTATCGTCAACGCACGTACCAAGGCAGCCCGTGCAATCAATCGCGAATTGGTTTTGCTGTATTAGGACATCGGTCGGGGGATCCTCGAAAAGCAACAGACCGCTGGATGGGGCGATTCCGTGGTAGAGCGGCTTGCTGCAGACTTGCGCACCGCGTTCCCCGATATGAGCGGTTTCTCTGTGGCGAATCTGTGGCGGATGAAACAGCTTTTTCTCGAACACAACTCACCGGAATTTCTCTCACAAGCTGTGAGAGAATTGGTTGCGGCCGAGCAACGCTTCACAGGGTGCAACGTCAAGAAACTCTTGACTGCCGGCGATATCACTTCAGTTGCCTAGAGATCTAAAAGATGGTCTGAAAAATAGATATTTTATGCGTATGCTGAATCGTTACCCTGCCAACTAACGCCGCTTTCTACTACTCGCAACTAGCCTCATGGGACTTCAGTTGATTGGTGCGCCGCATTTCGCGCGGGCCCAAGAAACAATTCATCTCGCGCTGCCTTCTAAGGCTTTTCAATTTTCCATCGCCCGTGACCGCGGTTATATGAAGGAAGAAGCGCCTGGCGGCCCTAGCCAGCGCCTGCCTCGGCCTCGCCACCAATTGCAGTCCTACAAATCAACTAACGAGGCCTTTCCTGAAGACCTTACAGGCATCCCGGCAACGAATCTCACCGACCCTTGGGGCAATGCCTACGAATATCTCAAGATCGAAGGCGCGGATACAAAGTCCAAGGGCAACATGCGCAAGGATAAAAATCTGGTGCCAATCAACTCCGACTTCGACCTCTACAGCAAGGGCGCGGACGGCAAATCCACCGCGCCGCTCACGGCGTCCGCAAGCCGAGACGATGTAGTGCGTGCCAACGATGGGCGCTATTTCGGGCTTGGAGAAAATTACTAGCAGGTTCTGTCGTCGGTCGAAATGAAAAGCAGCGTTATCGACCTCTGAGACCTACCGTATCGCAGAGATTGCACGCCGAGGCACGAAAGCGCGATGCCACGAGACGCGCTTCGCGAAATACGCTCCCGTCTCTCACCCCGGGAGTTTGAGAGTTTTTCACAGCCATGTACACTGGGCGCCGGATCGATTGTGCTTGATTCAATCGTTCGAGGCACTGAATGGCTGCACGCACTGGCGCTCAATATCTTGCCGGGCTCGCCGACCAACGTGAGATTTGGTTTGATGGTCGGCGTGTCGCAGGCGTTGTCCAACATCCCATCCTCGGCCGGATGGCGCGCACGCTTGCCGACTTATACGATCTTCAGTGCGATCCGGCGCTGCGCGAGCAACTGACCTATACTTCGCCGTCATCCGGCACATCTGTTGGGCTTTCATTTCTGCAGCCGCGCAGCGTCGATAATTTGATCCGCAAACGCGGTATGTATAAGCACTGGGCCAACTATAGCGGCGGCATGCTCGGGCGCACACCGGATTATTTGAACGCGATTCTTGCCGGGTGTGCTTCGGCCAAGTCCTATTTTGCGAAGAATGGCGCGGAGTACGCCGAGCGAATCGTTGCCTATTACGAGCACTGCCGCGAACAGGATCTGTGCGCGACCCACACGTTTGTCGACCCGCAGATCAATCGCGCGCGCAGCCAGTCCGAACAGCGCGATCCGACCGTGCCGCTGCATATCGTCGGCGAGAATGCCCAGGGACTCATAGTAAGCGGCGCGCGCATGCTGGCGACGTTGGCGCCGTATTCAGACGAGCTCTACGTTTTTCCTTCGCCGTCGCGCACGCAGCAGAGCGATGCGCCCAAGTTTGCGTTCGCGTTCGCAGTGCCGGTGGCCACGCCGGGGCTGAAATTCATCTGTCGCGAGAGCCTCGACAGCGGCGGTGCGCCGAGCGACTATCCGCTGACGGCGCGCTTCGAAGAAATGGACGCCGTGGCGGTGTTTCATGAAGTGGTCGTGCCCTGGGAGCGGGTCTTTCTCAAAGGCGATATTTCGCTCTGTAATAGATTGTTTCGCGAGACGCCGGCGTTTCTCCACGGCATTCATCAGTTCACGGTTAAGAACCTTGCCAAGGCGGAATTCATCCTCGGTGTGGCAACTCTGGTTGCGGAAGCGATCGGCCGCATCGAGATGGCGGAGTACCAACGCATGCTCGGCGAGATCGTCGACGTCGTCGAAACGCTGCGCGCCTACATCCGTTCCGCGGAGGCCGACGCTATCACTGACGAGCACGGCTTTGTTCATCCCAATCCCAATATCATGTCGACGGCGCGCAATTATTTCCCGAAGGCTTATCCGAGAATCGTCGAAATTCTGCAGCTGATCGGTTCGAGCGGCTTGATGGCGACGCCCAGCGAGAAAGATTTGACTGCGCCGGCGCTGTCGGAAGACATCGACCGCTACTATCAATCGGCGACGTTGATGGGCAAAGAGCGGGTGCAGCTATTTCGCTTGGCTTGGGATCTTTCTTGCAGCGCCTTTGCCGGTCGTCAGGTTTTGTACGAGAGATTTTTCGCGGGCGATCCGTTCCTATTGATGGCGAGCCGGTTTACGAGCTATGACCGAAGCGAAGCCGTGGCCCGGGTCAAGAAAATGCTGGGGAGAAGCGCGTAGCGAATCAACGCAGGAGCAAACATGAACATCGATTTTCACGCCCATATTTATCCCGAAGATTATCTGAAGAAGCTCGAAGCCTCGACCGGCGACGTGCGCATCGAAACCGACGCCAAGGGGCAGAAGTGGATATTGAGCATGGGCGCCAAGGCCGGGCCGATCACGCCCGACTTTTTCGACGGCGACACGCGAGTGGCGCGGATCACGGAGAACCGGGTCGACATGCAGATTTTGTCTTCGCCCCATCCCGGCGTCGACCGCTTCTCGCCCAGTGAAAGCGCTGAGATGAGCCGGATCATCAACGATGGCATCGCGACACTGGTGCGGAAATATCCAAAACATTTTCAAGGCGTGTGCATGCTGCCGCTGATCGATACCAAGCTGGCGTTGAAGGAATTAGATCGCGCCGTGCTTGATTTGGGATTGAAGGGCATGTGTATGCTGTCCAACGTCGCAGGAAAAACCTCCGATGCCGATTTCTTGCTGCCGGTCTACGAGCGCACCCAGGAGCTAGGTGTGCCGATTTTTATTCACCCGACCACGCCGCTGGGCGCGGCGGTGATGCAGGAATGGCGGCTGGCGATCATTCTCGGCTTTGAGTTCGACATCGTTTTGTCGGCAACGCGGCTGGCCTATTCGGGTATTCTCGATCGTTTTCCCGAATTGAATTTTGTGATTTCCCATCTCGGCGCTGGCATTCCGTTCCTCGCCGGGCGCATCGACCGTGGCTACTTCGATCCGACCTGCGGTATCAAGACAAAGAAACCGACGTCGGAGTACCTGCGCGATCTCTATTGCGACACTGTGTCATTTTACCAACCGGCGCTGCAGATGGCGTACGATTTCTACGGTGCGGAGCGAATGGTTCTAGGCAGCGACTTCCCGCTGATCATCGGCGATTTGCCCGGTGCCGTGCCGAGCATCGAGGCGATGAATATTCCGAACCGGGAGAAGGAAAAAATTCTCGGCGAGAACGTCAAACGGCTGCTCAAGTTGAGTATTTAGGTCGCAAGTTGAAAAGCCATCGAAGCCAAGCAGGGAAAGCATGAGCTACAACGGATATACCGTCATCGACGCTCACCACATGCTAAACCGGTAGCCGCTATGGCCCGTCGCCCCCGCGTATTTGCTCCAGGATTGCTCTATCACGTCATCGTCCGCGGCAATCAGCGGGGAACATAGGGAAAGCTCCTTTCGCTTTCAGCACGCCGATAATCAACAAAGGCCAATCACGGGCTCACACGCCGTCAAGGAAAATCGGAAATCATAAACGAATGCAGCGGCTTACCATCCGTAGCGCAAGTGTGAGCATTTGTGCTATAAGGCAAGAGCTTGAATTGCATGTGTTTTCTAATGCTTGGGCGAAAGGAAGGTTACACATGACGTTTTTCAGAACGCCGTACCGACGAAAATCCTCAATTAAATATCAAACTATTCTTTGCGCGGCGATCATACAGGCATTGATGGTTCACGGTGTAGTCAATATTTTCGCAGCCGAGGTGACACTGGCGCTACCGGCCAAGAGTCTTCAGCAGATCATCTTTCCGCTCGCGGTGGAGCGCGGCTACATGAAGGAAGAAGATATTGATCTCAAGATTACTTTCATGGAACCGGCGCCGAGTATGCAAGCGATGCTCGCAGAGAGTGTGCAAATCACCGCGGCGGGCGGTAGCGCTTTGATCGCGATTGCGCGCAGCAACTATCCTGCGAAAGTCGTACTCGCGGTCAACGATCGGGTGCACCAGTGGGTGATCAGTAGACCGACCGTTGGCAGTATCAAAGACCTCAAGGGCAAAGCGTTGGCCACTACCGGTGTGGCGTCGCTGGCGACTTTCATGTTCAAGAACATCATGCCCAAGTACGGCCTTGACCCGAGCAAAGATATCACCTTCACCGATCCGGGCGTGAACAACCAGGCGATGGCTGTCATGTCGGGAGCGGTGGAAGCGGCGATCGTCAGCGTCGAACAGCGTTACGCGGCGCTCGACAACGGCATGAAGGAACTCATGTATCTCGGCAACGAAGTCAAAAACTCCTGGGGCACAACGGCCGCCTCGGAGAAATTCATGAAAGAGCAGCCTAGAGTCGTGGCGGGATTCATGCGCGCGACGTTGAAAGCCTTGCGCTTGATCAAGCGCGATCGCGCCGGCACCATCGCGGCGTTTGCCAAGTTCTCCGGCTTGCCGGTGGCGACCTCGACGCGGCTCTACGACGATTTGATCGGTTCGTTTACGGCCAATGGCGCGGTGGATGAAGAAACCCAAAAGAATGATCTCGGGGTGATCCGCCAGGTGCTCGACGCCAAGGAAGCGCTGGCGCCGGCGCGCGCCTTCGACTTTAGCTTTGCCATCGAGGCCGACCGGCAGTTGACGAAGCTGGGGTGGAAACCATAAAAGAAAGTATTAAACGCGGAAAATGGAAAGCGGAAATTCGCGGGTTCTGACGGGCGACTTTTCCGTTTTCCGGGTTTCTGCTTTCCGCTTTTTGTTTGGCCAGTGTTAACGATCATGGGTATCAACTTACTGATTGGGAGGTAATTCATGCCTGGCATAATCGACGCTGACACCCATATTGCCGAGAGCGAAGCGATGTGGGCGATGATGGACAAGGACATGTACCCGCGGCGACCGGTTTTGATGAAGAGCCCGGAAGACACACTGTATGGGCCGCGCAATGCTTTCTGGCTGATCAACGGCAGCATTTTTCCCAAGCCCAATGGCAAAGGCAGCTTTCGTTTGATCACGCCATCGGCTTCCAAATTGGAATTATCGCGCGGCGATATTCATCTCGCTTACCGCGAGATGACCGACATTCCCGGTCGGTTGGGCGACATGAACAAGCTGGGCATCGAAACCCAGGTTGTGTTTCCGACGCTGTTTCTAATCTACATCACCGACGACGTCGCTTTAGATGTGGCGATGGCGCGGGCTTACAACCGCTTTATCGCGCAGGCCTGCGCCAAATCGGGCGGCAGGATGCGTTGGGTGGTGGTGCCGCCGCTGCACTCGGTGGAAGAGACGGTGAAGGAAATCAAATGGGGCAAAGACAACGGCGCGGTGGGCGTGTTCTTCCGCGGCATCGAGGGGCAGCGCACGCTCGACGATCCCTATTTCAATCCGGTTTACCAAGCGTGCAGCGACACTGGCATGCCGGTGTTGATTCACACCGGCGCCGGCTGCCCGCTGTTTATCAACTTGTTCGACGTCGAGCGCAACCATACCTTCGGCCACAGCCGCATCCAGCCGATCTTGGCGTTCCGCGATTTGATCCACAACAAGATTCCTGAACAGTTTCCCAAGCTGAAATTTGGTTTTCTCGAAGCGTCGGCGGGCTGGGTGCCGTTCATGATGCACATCCTGAAACGCTTGTTCAAAGAAAAGTGGAAATTTTCCAAAGACGCCGACATGTTCCGCGAATATCGCATCTTCATCGCCGCGGAAGCTGACGAAGACATCAACTACATCGCGCAGTTCACCGGTGCGGACCACCTGATGATCGGCTCAGACTACGGCCATCAAGATCCCTCGGAGGAACGCCAATTGGTCGCCGCCATGCGAGCGCGCGAAGACATCCCGACGAGACTGACGGACAAGATGTTCTTCGACAATCCCAAACTGCTCTATCCTCTGAACTAGGCGTGCACCATTTGATCGGAACCTGCTGATTAGGTCCTAATTGTCATTCTGAGCCGACGGCGAAGAATCTGCTGCATGCAATTGCACGAAAAGAAGATCCTTCGCTGACGGTCAGGATGACAAAGAGGGAATTTCCGCATTGCAACACAATCATTTGGAGACAAGCACGGGCCTGAACCAAGTGCAATTCTTTAACGAACACCCATGAAGCTAAAACTCTCTCTCACGATCGCGCTGCAATTTGTCTTTTTGTCTGCGCTTGGCGCCCAGCAGCTCCAGACCGTCAACTTCGCCACGCCATCGCGAAGCTTTCAGTTGGCGATCTATCCGATCGCGCAGGAGCGCGGCTACATGAGGGAAGAAGGCATCGATCTGCGCGTTATCAACGTCGCGCCAACCACGAGTGTGCAGGCGTTGCTCGGCGGCGACGTGCATTTCACCGGCGCCGGCACCAGCGCGGCGCTTGGAGTGGCGCGCTCGAACATTCCCGTGAAAGTTGTGATCGCGACCAACGACCGCGTGCTGCAGTGGCTGGTGGCTAATCCGAAGATCACCAGCGTGAGAGATCTCAAAGGAAAGAGGATAGCCACCACCGGCGTTGCGGCGATCGCTACGTTCATGCTCAAACAGATTCTCGCCAAGCATGGGCTTGACGCCAACAAAGACGTGATTTTTCTCGACCCGGGACAAGGCAACCAGTTAACCGCTTTGCTGTCGGGCGCCATGGATGCGGCGGTGTTAGGTATCGATCAGCGCTATCCGGCGATAGACAAGGGCATGAAGGAGCTGTTCTCGTTCGGTAACGAAGTGAAAAACTCCTGGGGCACGCTGGCGACCACCGATAGGCTCATCAAAGAAAATCCGAAGATGATCGCCGGCTATTTGCGCGCGAGTTTGAAAGCGCTGCGCTACATGCGCCAGGATCGCGACGGTACCATCGCGTCGGTGGCGAAGTTCTCAAACATTTCTCGGCAACTTGCCGCGCGCACTTACGATGACCTGCTCGGCACCTTTACACCCAACCTGACCGTCGACGACGAGACTCAGAAGAACGATCTCAACATCATTCGCCAGGTCGTCAACGCCCCGGACGCGGTGCCGAACAATCGGGTCTACGATTTTAGTTTTGCCCTGGAAGCCGATCAGCAGCTAAGCAAGACGGGGTGGAGGCCCTAGCCGTGGTGCACATGAATATTTTGTTGGCTGTCGCGTCTTTGTCTTAGGAGGACAAAACGGAGGTAGCTGTTGGTGGGGCTTCTGATGTTGCCATGAAATATGGCAAAGTGTGCTCTATCGATAAAGGAATTTCATTATAGAAAGAAGTTAAGGGATGACCTCGATAAAAGGTGTCGTTTTAGCGATCGCTTTATTACTTTTGGTTTCTGCCAACGGCCAAACTGGGGAACCCGCGCCGTGGTACAAGTGGAAGAGCAGGGTCAATAACCAAATCGTCTGCTCGCAAACCGCCCCCGGCGACAACTGGGAGCGAGAAAGCGGTCCGTATACGGATTCGCATTGCGATACGCTGGTGAATAAATAGACGTGTCGGTCTGCTTGCGGCTGTGAAAGCTAATCGAAGCGAACCGAAGCGTCGCTGCCTTTGATTGCGCCTTTAATGGACGGGTTGTTCAACGAGCCTTTGATCGTTAAATCTTTGGTGCTGTAAACGCCGTCAAACTGTAGCACTCTCGGTAAGCTCTTTTTCAGCGACGGTAGCGCATGATGGAGCTTACCCATATCCAACGATGCGACTTGCAGCGCCAGGTCAATCGGAATGTCACGGTAATCGCCCGCTCCGATCCCGGGACCGACGCGGCCTTTGAGTTTTAGGTTGGGAGTTGCCGCTGTGACCGGAGCGTCAAGGTCAATGTCCATCGGCCCATCGGAACTCACTGCTGTCATGCGCAGCTGAATGTGGGACGCCAACACTTGCTTTTCGGATCGCTCATCGTGATAGCGTATCGTACCGTTGGAGATTTGCAGCGGCAAGGGAAGCAACATCGGCGCAGTCGATGGTGTGACTGCGGACGCTGGGTTTTCGGCGATGGCCGTCCGCCGCTGGCGCCTTTTTGAGCGGCGTGGAGACGTTTCGCCTGCGCTTTCGCTGTCGTCACGCAGAATGGTTAATACGGGAGACTCCAACACGATATTGCTCGGGACAAACCGCCCCAGGAAAAGCGGCCAAAACTTAATCTCGACCTTAACCGCTTTCGCCTGCAGAAGCTCGGCAGCCGCCGAGCTGAGATCAGCCGCGACAACGACGCTAGACAGCCGCGCGCTCACCGGCCAGAAAGCAACGTCGACATGCGCCGCGGTAACCGTGCGGCCGAGCGACCGCGCCGCCCTTTCCAACATATATGCTTGGTTGTTCCGGATGAGATAGTTGCCACCGAGCAGCGCGAGAACTAGGAAAAAGCTAAAAGCGCCGAATAATCCGAGAACCACTTTTTGCCGCATAGCTGCGGTAAAGAATGCGGCAAGGGGCGTGCATTAGCAATGGGTTGATGTCCGAAAACGGCGAGTTTGCCCTTGCACAGGTGCGGCCAAAGTTGCTTTCATCATGCTATGCGCGAATTCTACAAAGCGATGCTGGCGCGCGACGCGCGCTTCGACGGCAAGTTTTTCGTCGGCGTAAAAACCACCGGCATCTATTGCCGGCCGATCTGTCCGGCGCAGCCGAAACCTGAGAACGTCGAATTTTTTCCCGACGCGGCCGCCGCGGAACGGGCCGGCTATCGCCCGTGCCTGCGCTGCCGGCCGGAAAGCGCGCCGCGCTCGGCGGCGTGGTTTGGCAAGAAGGCCGTCGTGCAACGCGCGCTCAAACTGATCGCCGTCAACCAGTTCCATGTAAGCAACGAAAGCGAGTTCGCTGCGCGCTTGGGACTGAGCGCCAGACACCTGCGCCGGCTGTTCGATGACGAGATCGGTCAAACCCCGAAACAAATCTCTGACAACAACCGACTCAACTTCACGCGCAAACTGATCGTCGAAACCAATCTGCCACTTAGAGTTGTGGCGCAAGTTGCTGGCTTCGGCTCGCTGCGCCGCTTCAATGACGTCTTGCGCAGGCGGTTTTGTCGCGCGCCATCACAACTGCGGCGCGCGCCGTCAAGCGGCAGAGTAGCAGACGGTTTCGAATTGAGCCTTTCGTATCGACCGCCTTACGATTGGCAGGCGATCCTGGACTTTTACCGATCGCATTTGGTCGAAGGTGTCGAGCTGGTTAGCGATGGCTGCTTCGAGCGGGTTTTCCGGCTCGGTGAAACCGTTGGTGCGCTGCGCGTGCGACCCGTGCCCGATCGCGCGCAACTCCAATTGACGGTGTTCACGGATAAGTCGCAAGTGCTTTTTGAGGTTGTTAGCCGGGTGCGCGGAATGTTTGACCTCGATGCCGATCCGATGCTGGTGGCACAGCGTTTCGCCGGAGTACCGCTGCTCGACGAACTGTGCCAGCGCAACCCCGGTCTGCGTATGCCTGGTAGTTGGGACGGTTTAGAGACCGCGGTCTGTACTATTTTGGGCCAGCTAGTTAGCGCCGACCAGCGCAGCCAACTCATCGACCAATTGATTCGCCACTACGGCGAGCGAATTTCCCATCCCCTGACCGGCACCAAGACCCGCCTGTTTCCTCGCCCGGAAATCTTGGCGGCGAGCGATCTCTCTGCCGTGCGAACTACGGCGCAGCGAAGAGCGGCAATCCGCGATTTCTCCCGACGGGTGCTAGACGGCGCAATCTCCTTGAGTGAAGCCCAAGATCCGCCCGCGTTCCGCAAATCGCTCAGGCAGATCAAGGGCCTCGGGCCTTGGTCGGCGGAGTTCATCAGCCTGCGCGCCATCGGCGACACCGACGCATTTCCCAGCAGCGACCTGATTCTTAAGCGAGTACTAAAGCAGCACCCGGCACTCGACCTACAAGCCGTCAAACCATGGCGAGCCTACGCGGCGATGCATCTCTGGAAGGCTTTCGCCGAGACTCTGTCCAAGCGTGTCAGGAGGAACCCCAATGACTTTGTCGTACAAAGAGATGATATCACCGGTCGGCAGATTGAAATTGGTCGCCAGCGAGAACGCGCTGCTAGCGGTGCTGTGGGAGCGCGAAGCGCCGGATCGGGTCAAACTCGACGTTCTCACTGCCGCGCAGCATCATCCGATCCTGCAAAGCGCCAAGCGACAGTTGGCCGAGTACTTCGCCGGCCAGCGCACCCGGTTTGAGCTGCCGTTGGCAGCGCGCGGCACTGAGTTTCAGCAGAAAGTCTGGCGCCGCTTGCGCGAGATCCCCTTCGGAAAGACCAAGAGCTACTTGGAAATCGCCAAGGCAGTGGGCGCGCCGCAGGCGAGCCGCGCGGTGGGCGCGGCCTGTGGCAAGAATCCGATTTCGATCATCGTTCCCTGCCACCGTGTCGTCGCGTCCAACGGCAATCTCACTGGGTTTGCCGGCGGGCTGGATATCAAAGCCAGACTGCTCGCATTGGAGGGTGTTAGGGACAGCTTGCGAGTTGTCCCTACAAATTCACAAGATACTTCTTTGCGAGCCCCTCGACAAACTTGACCAGACCCGCGTGATCTAAATCGCCGTCACCCATGCCTTTCATGGCGGTCATCATTTGACCGACGACACCGGTAACCACGAGCGGCACGCCGTATTCACTGCCGGTGGCCAGGGCGATTTTCATGTCTTTTTCGTGCAGGCGAATCCTGAAGCCGGGCTTAAAATTTCGGTCGAGCATCTTCTGGCCGTGGGCTTCGAGGATTTTCGATTGGGCAAAGCCGCCGAGCAGAGCTTGGCGAACTTTCGCCGGATCGACGCCGGCTTTGGCGGCGAGCACAAGCGCCTCGCTGACGATCGCGATGGTCGTGCCGACGACCATCTGATTGGCTGCCTTCGTTACTTGTCCCGCGCCGGCGGCGCCGACGTGCACGATGTTTTTGCCGAATTTCTCGAAGATCGGCATGGCGCGCTCGACGGCGCTGGCACTGCCGCCGATCATGATCGACAGCGTCGCGGCAATCGCGCCGGCTTCGCCGCCGCTCACCGGCGCGTCGAGCATTTCGCAGCCTTTGCCTTCGGCCGCGGCGGCTAGTTTACGTGCCACCACCGGAGAGATGCTCGACATATCGATTAGCAGCGTGCCCGACCTTACACCTGCAAAAACTCCATCTTTGCCGGCGTACACCAGTTCGACATCGGGTGAGTCCGGCAGCATGGTGATAACCATGTCGCTGCGCGCGGCGACTTCTTGGGCATTCAAGACCGCCTGCGCGCCTTCTTTGGTTAGCTCCTCCACCGCGGCGCGGCTGCGGTTATGAATTACCAGCGGGTAGCCCGCCTTCAACAAATGGCGCGCCATGGGTTTGCCCATGATGCCGAGGCCGATGAAACCGATTGATAGATTGCTCATGATGGACTCCGCTGTGCTACGGCAAGAAAGTCAAATCGATCACTTGCTGCGGTGTAACGTTCTTGGCCTTGGGATTTTCTTTGGCTAACTCGTCTATCGCGAGCTGGATGCCTTTCAATGTAGGTTTGCCATCGTCGGGGAAAGCGCGCGCGCGGTAATTGTAATCGGCTTCCGCTAGGGCGCGATCGTCGGTGCGAATCGCTTTCATGGTTTCCTTGATGGCGTCGTTGCGGTTGCTTTTGTAGAGGCGCACTGACTCCACATAGGCACGCAGGAAACGGCGCACCGCGTCGGGATGACTCTTCAACAAATCACCGCGAGCGACGACGCCGGTCATTTGGTAGTCGATCTCTTTTTCGGCGAAGTCGAGCATGGGAAATAAACCGGATTTCTTGGCGACATGGCTCACGCCCGAGATCAGCGATGTGCCGTCGATGCTGCCGGCTTGCAGTGCATTGATGCGGCCGGCCGAGCCGCCGCCTTGAATGAACTTAACGTCGCTCTTCGGATTTAAGCCGAACTGTTCCAACGCCATGCGCGTCGCTAGCTCGTCGGTGCTGCCGTAGCGGGTAATGCCCAAGGTCCGGCCTTTCAGTTGCGCCGGTGAGGTGATGTGCGGCCGGGTAAAAAACGTGTAAGGAAAACGATTGTTGACACCGCCGATGATTTTGACGTCGGCGCCTTCAACAAAGCCGTGGAGAAACACCGTGGCGCTGGTGGTGACGATGTCGAGGCTTTTCGCCAACAACGCCTGCATGGCGACCGGGCCGCCGGTGATCAAAATGACTTCCAAATCGATGTTGTGTTTCTTGAGAACACCCGCTTCTTTGGCGAGGGCAAAGGCGACTTTCTCGGTGCTGGTGGCCGCGGTGGAGGCGAGACGAATCTTGATGGCTTGGGTCTGGGCCGCCACCGATTGCGGCAGCGAAAACGCGAGACAGGCAACGATAAGGGCAAAAAATTTCACTTCGATGAAACTCCTTTCGATTGAGTCAGATATGCCAAATGAACCGCCAAACGCAAGCAAGATCGACATTGCTTTGGACGCAGCAATTGCAGTATCGTGCGGCCACTATGGAAACCAAAATCTTCACATGGCTAGGGCGCGAGTTTGTCGAAATCGTCGGCGAGGCAGGCTTAGGCGGGTCGACAGAGCAAGCGACCGCGGAGCTTTTCGCCAAGTTCGACAAATCTTTGCAAGGGCTCGGTCTGTCGCTCGACAACACTGTGCGCATCCGGGTCTTTGGCCGCGATCGCCAAGCGCGCACCGACGCGACGCTGGCGCGCTCGAAAGTGCTCAGCCGCCAACGGCGCGCCGCGAGCTCCAGTTTTATTTCTCAGCCATGGTTCGATTCCGCCGGTTCCGGCGGATTGGAGTTGCTCGCGCTGCGGCCATTGAACGCCAGCTCGGGACGCAATCCGATCGACTTCGCGCTGGCGCGGAATTATTTGTGCTATCTGGAATACGACTCTGTGTTGTTTTTCTCCGGCTTTACGTCGGAGGCCGCAACGCTGGAGCGGCAGGTCAAAGACGTGCTCGGCACGTTGGACGACGCCTTCGCGCGCGCCAAGACCGATTGGAGTAAAGTCGCTAAGCTTTCAATGCTGGTCCAGCGCGGCCATTCCATCGACACGGTCAAAGCTGTGCTAGCCGGCGCCGGGCCATTGAGCGTGCCAGCGCTGGAATTCACTTTTGTCGACGGCTTTGCCGGCGAGAAATATCTGATTGAAATCGAAGCGACGGCGTTGAAATGAAAAGGGGCGCGATAAATCGCGCCCCTACGCTGTCATGCTGAGCGACGCGAAGCATCTGCTTTTCTGCACGGCGCGATCGGCAGATTCTTCACCTTTGGCTCAGAATGATAGTTGTGGGGGTGAGTAATAATTGGACGGCATTGAAGTCCAATCGCTACTTCATCCGAAAACTCGGCGGCACGACTTCGTCGATGGCTTTGCCGGTCCAGTGCCACTTCGCCACGCTGTCCCAGACCTGCTCGCCTTTGGCTTGCACTTTTTCTAGCAGCGCTTGTTCGTCGAGACGCACATACTTGCCGTTGTCGACCAAGGTGTCGCCGTCGACAATCACCGTGCGCACATCGCGGCTGACGGCGGTTTCCATCAGCGAGCGGATCGGATCGCGCACGGCGCCGAAGGCCATCGTGTTAAGATTCACAATCGCGATATCCGCCTTCGCGCCTTTGGACAGTCTGCCTAGGTCGTCGCGGCCCATCATCTTGGCGCCGCCCAAGGTGATTGAGTTGAAAACGTCGCGCGGGTGGCCGGCCATGAAACTCTTGTCGGCGACGCGCGAAGCGATGGCCGCGTAGCGCATGTCGGACAGAATATCTTTCGGAAACGTGTCGGTGCCGATGCCCATGTTGATGCCGGCCAGACGGTAGCGATCGAAGGATTCCATTAGGATGCCAAGTTTCAAATATTTTAGCGGGCTGTAAGCCACCGACGCGCCGGAGTCGGCGATGATCTTGATATCGTCGCCGTAGGGATACGAAAGCCAGCTGTGACCGCTGACAAAGATGCAATGCGACAGCGAGACGTCGGGCGAGAGAAAGCCGATCTTTTTTAAAAGCTCGATGGGTGTGCAGCGTTCGCGCTGCATGACCGTGTGAAATTCAAACAAGTTGATGGTCGCGTGAATCTGGATACCGACGCCGGCATCTTTGGCGGCCTTCTTGGTGTCTTTCAAAAGCTCCGGGGTGCAGGAGTCGACGTGGCCCGGAAACAACATCGCGCTCATGCGGCCGCTGCAGGCGCCGTGATATTTTTCTGCAAACTCGGTGGCGGTTTGCAGTCCTTTGCTGCCGCGCTCGTCGTTCCAGTCGTACTCCAAGCGGCCTTGCTTATCGTGGAAGAACGAAACGTTTTTGTAGCTCGGCCCGGCGACGCAACGGATGCCGACTTCGTCGATCATATCGACGTAGCGCGCCGGCTCGCCGCCGGCACCACCGATATCGAAGGTGGTCGTTACGCCGCTCTTGAGCACATGAATAATCGAAAAGCGCTGACCGATATCGACGTCTTTTAAATGAGCCGAGTGCGCTCCTTCGCGAGTCGGCCCGCCGTGGGCCAGATAGTTGGATGCAAAAAAATCAGTCTTGGTGGAGTCGGCGAGAATATAGTCGCTGGCGTTGATGCCGGAGTGAAAATGGGTGTCGATGAAGCCCGGCGACACCAGACAGCCCTTGGCATCGATCTTCTTGTCGACCGGTTGCGAGTAATCCTTGCCGACAAACTCGATGCGGTTGCCGTCGTACACCACCACGCCGTTTTTGATCACTTCATGTTCTTTGCCGTCGAAGCCGACGACCCAGCCGCCCTGGATGAGAGTCTTCATTGCGCGCACCTTTCGAAGCTTGTTTTGAAACCAGCCGCAGGACTAACAAAAGCTCAAAGGTAAGACAAGGACTTGGATGAAGCCCATCGGAGCTAGCGCAATTCGCTGCCTCAGAGATCTTTGAGAAAGGCTGCCACCTACAGGTCGACTCGTCACTTCATTTTCGGGAATGTTGAATTTCTTCACCACGGCGCGCGATAGGCGCTCAAATCGCCGGCGCGGGTGACACCCAGGGCTTTGCCCTTGAGAGGCCGGCACGACATTCTATGGGGAATGGAACGGCGGCGATCTAAGGAAAGGAAAACTACCGGGGGCGGTGCGACCGGCCCCCGGAGAGGTTGGAGTTGGAAAAACGGTTTAGCTCGCTATACGCTCTTCGAAAGCGGCTTCTTTCCAGCGCAGCAGGCCCTGGCGCAGGTAATCCGACTCAAAGCCCAACAGCTCGCAGACGTTTTCGAAAGCGTAGAGATAGGATTTGTCGTCGTTCGAAATCCACTCCTCAGCTTCGATGAAAAGGCTTTGCTTCTTCTTGCTGGTAGCAAAAAGATTTTCTTGATAGCAGATCACCGCGTCTTGCAGCACGGCGAGCAGCAGAGTCCGCTCGGGGTCGAGGTGAAACTTCCGCTCGTAGGTGGAGAAAAATTGCGCCGCGCTCAAAATGTCCGGTTGAAACACCGACAAGGCCTTCTCTTCATGCACGCCATGGGAAGGGCTCAAACCTTTGACCCAGTAGGGCGACCGACCTTTGCTGTTATCCGGCTTGCGCGCCTCAACAGGTTTTTTGATGATCATGAAATACCTCCCTAACGTTAGACGCCGATGATCTCACATGGTTCCCCGGTACAATGCTCCCAGGGAAATTTCTTTGGGGACAAGGTCGAGGTTTGCAGGGCCAACCCATTTTAGGGTCGCCGACTTTTCGACTAATACAACTTCGTGAATGACGAGAACGAAACCAAGGAGCTCAGAGCAAAAGGATCGACTGCAGCATGTGTAACGAAACCTTGGGTGCCCGGTTGTGACTTATAAGTGCCTGCGCCATCGGCACTGGATATCGTTGACAATAAACCCAACCGCGATCCGCATCGTTGTGCCCTGAGCTAGGTAGATTTCCCGCCGGTAGCTGCCACAGCGAACCGTCCAACCGATCGTGCACGCGCGCTGGTGCGTCGTAAAGCGCGAGACGCGCCATCACGCTCTGAGCGTCGCCCGACAAGGGCGACTCATGCGCGACACTTACAGCAACGGCCCCAAGGACGAAGAAAAACAGGATTATAAGGGCAGCCAGCGATTTATGGAGGCGGGTGATCTTCACCGAATCGTGGCGGCACCATATCACGGCTGGGGTGAATGTCAAGGAAAACCAAGCCTAAAATAGAGCTAGATCCAGCGCGAAAAAGCCGGGCCGAGGCGCACCGCCATGAGTCCGAGGACCACTTGCAGACCGATGTTGGCCAAGGCGCCGACCAAGCGCGAGTCGCGCATTAGGGTCGTGGTCTCGAACGCGAACGCAGAGAACGTGGTGAAGCCACCGAGGACGCCAATGAAGAAAAACAGGCGCAGCTCCTGGACGAAAAACCGCCTGTGCTCGGCGATGCCGGCGAGCAAGCCGAAGCAGCCATCCAATAGCGCAGCACCGAACCGAGAAAACCCCCCGGCGCTAACGAGCAGTGCAGCCATCATTCTTAGCTTGATTCTCCAATCGGGTAGATCGCACCGACGCTATTGGATTGGGCGGCTGATTTCAATCCGCCGGATTTCCGTTTGACCGCCGCGGGTAAGATGGTAAAGTACGCCCCATGCCGTTAGCTACGATTGAAGAAGCGATCGACGAGATCCGTCGCGGCCGCATGGTCATCTTAATGGATGACAAAGATCGCGAGAACGAGGGCGATCTGTGCCTGGCCGCTGAAGCAACCACGCCCGAAGCGATCAATTTCATGGCAACCTACGGGCGCGGCTTGATCTGCTTGCCGCTCACCGAAGAGCGGGTGCGTTACCTCGGTATTTCGATGATGGTCTCGGAAAACACCTCGCCCTTCGGCACGGCGTTTACGGTTTCCGTCGATTCATCATCCGGCATCACGACGGGCATCTCTGCCGCCGACCGGGCCAAGACGATTCTCGACGCCATTGCCGAAGACGCCAAACCGTCGGATCTCGTCACACCCGGCCATATCTTTCCGCTGCGCGCGCGCAACGGCGGCGTGCTGGTGCGCGCCGGGCAAACCGAAGGGTCGGTGGACTTGGCGCGCTTGGCCGGACTTAAGCCGGCGGGGGTGATTTGCGAGATCATGAAAGACGACGGCACGATGGCGCGCCAACCCGACCTGATGAAATTTGCCCGCAAGCATAAGCTCAAAGTCTGTACCATCGCCGACTTGATCCAATATCGTTTGCAGTACGACTCTCTGGTTTATCGCGCTGCCAGCGCGCCGCTGCCAACGCGGGTCGGCGGCCAATTTCAAGCGATCATCTACAACACTCATGTAGACAACAGCGAACATCTTGCCCTGGTGAAAGGTGAGATTTCGCCAAAGGAAGAGACCATCGTCAGGGTCCACACCAAATATGTTCCCGGCGATGTCTTTGGCTTCGCGCTGCTCAACACCGGCCGAGTCATCGAGCGTTCGATGGAGATCATCGAGCGCGCCGGCAAAGGCGTGATTCTTTACTTGCAGCCCGAGCAGAAGGGTGTCCATCCGGCGATGGTGGCGTACCCACGGGTGGAAGCGAAACATCGCAAGGAGATGAATCGCTCGTTCGTCTATCAAGCCGACTTCAAAGAATACGGCATCGGCGCGCAGATCCTGCGCGACCTCGGCGTGCGCAAGATGCGCCTATTGACCAACAACAAAAAACACTTGGTCGGCCTGCGCGGCTACGGTCTGGAAGTCACGGCACTGGAGCCGATTCCGCGCGAGCACCCGGTGCGCGATGAGGGTAAGAAAAGCAAAGCGAAAAGCGCTTAGCCGAAACGGCATTGCAGATTACAAATTCCAAATTCCAGATTGTTCGCGACCGCGGGGCTTAATTTGAAATCTTGAATTTGGAATTCGTAATTCCGAGCGAAGCGAGGACCAGCGAGGACAAATGCCGATCTTCGAATACAATTGCAGCGATTGCGAGCATCACTTCGAAACTATCGTGCTGTCGACGCGGGAAAAGATCAGTTGCCCCAAATGCGACAGCCGATCCGTGAGAAAGCAGCTGTTAGTTTTTAGCTCACCAGCCTCGGGCAAGGAAGCTAGCGCCGCGCCATCTGGCGGGGGCTGTGGCTGTACACCGTCCAGCTGCGGCTGCCACTAATCGAAGCGAATTTCAAATCTCAGATTTCAGATCTCAAACTCGGATTTTTGTCCGCATGTTTGAGATTCCGAGCTCAGCGAGGACTCTGCGGATTGATGAAATACGGCAGCTCCGGCCGGATGCGCTTGAGAGCTTCGCCGATGTTAGAGAAAACTCGCTCATCGACAAGCTGTCCGTTGATCCAGCAATCGAGCGACGGGTTTTCGGTGAAGTTAATGTCGACGTAGCGCTCGCCCACCGGCTCGCCGGTTATCAAGATACGGACCGAATAGCCCGCGTCGATGACGATGCCGCGGGAGCGCAGCGGCAGCGGCAGGCCGGATTTGATGCGCGCCAGTTTGTCTTCCGGATACTTGCCGACGTCGAGGGAAAAATGGCCCCACTCGCCCGGTCCCACCGAGAGTTCCTTGAAAAGTTTGGAGTTAATGTCGACAAGGTTGCGCGCGGCTTTGTCTTGATTGTAATTTTTTAGGAGCTCGTAGGCCCATTTCTCAATGATGCCCTTGACCGGTTCGGCGGGCTTCTCACGCTCTTTCACCGGACCGCGATCGATCCACCATTTGGTTTCTTCGAAGGCTTGCTCTTTTTCGTCGGCCATGGAATTCGCCGATTAGATCTTGAACTCTTCCAACGTGCTCTTGGCAAACAGTGAATTGACGTCGAGCTTCTTACTGATCAAACCCTGCTCGTGGGTATACTGCACCAACGTTTCCAATATATGCCGATTGGCTTCCAAACCATAGGCCCAAGGATCGGGGCCGAGGATTTCCCGCTCTTTTTCCATCTCGTCGATGGACCACGCCATCATGTATTTTAGCGCTGAGAACTCATACATCGCTTCCTGGCAAATGCGCTTGGATTCATTGAACGCTTTGAACAAGCTTTGCGCGATCCACGGCTCCTTCTCGTAGACTTCCTCGCGGATCACAATGGTATGCATGATCGGAAAAATTTTGGTGCGCTTGAAATAGTCGGCTTCGACTTCGCGGAAGTTGGGGATCAAGCGCTGCACTTTCGGATGGCGCCGGACAAAGGGCGAGGGCATGTGGGCGGAAATCATCGCGTCGATCTCACCGGTTTCAAGCATGCCGGATAAGGTCTTGTCGCCCGCGATGGCTTGAATCTTGATGTTCGGTGGCAATTTATGCTGCACCTTGTCTTGTCTTCCCGGGTGCTCCTCGCCGCCGGTAAACCAGATCATGGTTTCGGGCAAGACGCCGTACTCGTGCTGCAAAATGCCGCGCGCCCAAGTGGCCATGGTGATCTGATACTCTGGGACGCCAACCCGTTTGCCCGCCATTTCCGCCGGTTCCTTAATGCCCGAGTCGGTGTTGATGTAAATGCAGGAGTGGCGAAAAGTCTTCGAGGGAAAAACCGGAATGCCGATTAAGCGCGGCGCGCCCTTGTCGCGCGACATCAGAAACGACCCCGTTGACATTTCGGCAACGTCAAACTCGCCATAACGCAGCATCCGCCAAAAAGTTTCTTCGACGCGGAGCGGCAAGTAAGTTAAGTCCACACCCTCTACTTCAACGCGGCCATCTTGCAATGCGCGCGTGCGGTCGTAATCCCAACAAGCTAACGTCAGACGAGTTTTTCCCATGCAGTTCTCCTTAAGATCAATTGCCGAAATCGAAAATTAATTGGCTCTGATACCGGCGAGAAACTGCGCGGCGCTGATCATGAACTGATCCTTTTCACCCTGCAGAACCACCGCTGCTTCACCGGAAGCCAGGGTTGTGCGCCGTTGAATCACGTAGGGCTGGCCGCGAAACGTGACTGTTTGCCCAGGCCGGTAACCGGCGAGCTTCTCGTGATCCGCCTGCGGGTCGATCTTTTCCATAGGGTCATTTTCATAGCATATCGCCGGGCAAAGCTTAAATCGGGATTTGTCAAAGGCGGAATTGACAAGGTCACGGTTGGCCCCGTAAGTTCGCCGCATGCGCATTGCTGTCATGGGCACCGGTGCGGTGGGCGCCTATTTCGGCGCCCGGCTGGCCGCCATCGCCGCTAACGATTTAGCCTTTGTTGCCCGCGGGGCTCACCTCGAAGCGATGCGAAAGCAGGGTCTCGTCGTCAAAAGCTACGAAGGCGATAGGGTGGTGGCCAACGCGCTTTACACGGACACTCCCGCCCAAGTGGGACCAGTGGACCTGGTGCTTTTTTGCGTAAAATCCTACGACACCGAAGCGGCGGCGCAAGCTATCGCACCCATGATGCGGCCCAACACGATCTTGCTTTCGCTGCAAAACGGCGTTGACAACGGCGACAGGCTGGCACGCTTCTACGGTCATGAGAGGATTTTACCTGCCGTGGTGTACGTCGGTTCGGCATTGGCCGGCCCGGGGGTGGTCGAACACACCAGCGGCGGGCGGGTTATTTTCGGCAGCCGCGATGGCAAGGAAAACACAGCCACTCGCATGGTCGCCCAAGCGTTGGCAGCGGCGCAGATTCCCCACGAAGTCACTCCGCATATCGCCCAAGTGCAATGGCGCAAGCTTTTGTGGAACGCGGCCTTTTGCGCCATTAGCGTGCTGGCCCACGCCGACACCCGTGAAATCGTCGAATCGGCTACGCTTAACCAGTTGGCGGTCGATTGCATGCACGAAGTGCGCGACGCCGCGGCGGCAGTGGGCATCGCGCTGGCTCCAGCGGCGATTGACGAAACGATGGCGTTCTCACGCACGGTGGGCCACTTCAAGCCGTCGATGCTGCAAGATCTCGCGGCTGGTAAGCGGCTTGAATACCAAGCATTCAATGGCATAGTGGTCGAAACGTTAACCCAGGTTGGCAAAACAGCACCGATCAATCAGGTTTTCTGCCAGACGCTGGCGTTTCTCGACCAGCGCATGCGCGAGCGGCGGAAAGGCGGGTAGAAAGTCATGCAGATAATAACACTATACGAGATAGTCTTAGCTGTCGGCGCCTTGCTGTTGCCCGCAATAGCCACGGCGCAGGCTCAAGCACCAAAGGAACAGATCGCTCGCGGCCAATATATTTTCGCCATCTCCGGCGGCTGCGCGTGCCACACCGAGCCGAAGGGCGTGCACAACGTCGGCGCGCGCGCCTTCCCGATTCCTCTGGGCACGGTCTATAGCACCAACATTACGCCCGACAAAGAAACCGGCTTGGGAGACTGGACGGACCAACAGTTCATGGATGCGATGACCAAGGGGCTGCGCAAAGACGGCAGCCGGCTTTTGCCGGTGATGCCGTATACGCTTTACTCCGGTATGGCGCAGGAAGACCTGCGCGCGCTGCTGTCTTACTTGCGCTCGCTGAAACCGGTGAGGAAACCGACACCGGAGCTTAAAACCTCCACGCCGTTTGCGCGCAGCGTTGCCACCGCTGCCTGGCTCAAAGCCTTCGGGACGTTTTATGAATCGCCGGCGCAGGCGCCCAAAGCCGGCATCGCCCGGGGGAAATATTTGACCGACCATGTGGCGATCTGCGGCGACTGCCACACGCCGCGCAACTCGCTGGGCGTGCCGAGCCGCACGCTCTACATGGCGGGCTCGCCGAAAGACGGCCCCATCGGCGAACTGGTGCCCAACATCACGCCGGACAAGGAGACCGGCATCGGCGACTGGAAACGGGAAGATATCGCGGAGCTGTTAATCAAAGGCATCAAGCCCGACTTCGACAACGTTCAGGGGCTGATGCTGGAAGTGATCCAAGGCGCACCCCATGGCTACAAAGACATGACCAGGGAAGACGCGCTGGCGATCGCCGATTACTTGAAATCAATCCCGGCGATCAAGAACAAACCTAAGTGATTAGATTCAGGTGCGCGCCACTTGCTTGACAACTTCGGTTAGCACCTGGTCGGCGCTGACGTTTTCCGCTTCGGCTTGGAAGTTGAGAATGATGCGGTGGCGCAGCGCCGGGTAAAGCACCTTCTCGACGTCCTCATAGCTCACGTGCACCCGTCCCTCGGCCAAGGCATTGCCCTTGGCGCCGAGAATCACCGCCTGGGCGCCGCGCGGGCTCGAACCAAAACGTAGATACTGCTTGATGGACGGCGCCGCCTTGCCGCCGTTGCTGCTCGGACCCGGCTGGGTCGCGTGGACGGCGCGCACCACGTAGTCCTCGATCGGCGGGGCGATCAAGACTTGGCGCAGGAGCTGCTTCATTTCGTTGATGAGCTGGCCGTTGTCTTCCGGCAATACTCTGCTGACCGCGCCGTTTTCCGCACCGGTGGTGCGCTTAAGAATTTCCTTTAGCTCGGCGGGCGTGGGCGGCGCGACCAAGAGCTTAAAGAAAAAGCGATCGAGCTGCGCTTCGGGCAAAGGATAAGTGCCTTCCAATTCAATCGGGTTCTGCGTCGCCATGACCATGAATGGCGACGACAACAGATGCGATTCGCCGAAAACAGTGACCTGCTTTTCTTCCATGGCTTCGAGGACGGAGGACTGGGTCTTGGGCGTCGCCCGGTTGATCTCGTCGGCGAGCACGACATGGGCGAAGATCGGCCCTTTTTTGAATTGAAATTCGCGCCGGCCATTGGCTTCGGCCAACACTTCGGTGCCGACGATGTCGGACGGCATTAGATCGGGCGTGAACTGAATGCGCTTGAATGACACGCCGAGCGCGCCGCTGAGGGTCTTCACCAATAGAGTCTTGCCCAGACCCGGCACGCCTTCCAACAGTACGTGGCCGCCGCCAAAGAAGGCGATCAAGATTTTCCGAATTACGTCGTCGTGACCGACGATGACCTTGCGAACTTCGGCCTCAAGGGCTTTGAATACTTGGTTGAATTGTTCCGGCTGCATTAAATCCCTTCTCTTATCAGCGAATGATCCCGCGGTACTCCAGCGGCATCCGTTGCTGCTCGGTCGGCGCATCCGGCAAATGCGGCGGCAGCGGCGTGTTGCTGACCGGTACTTTGGCGCCGGCGCGATTGTTCTTAGAGTTCTTCGTGCCGCTGCTTTGGCCCTTCTCCTCGGCGCCGACTTCTTCCGGTAGCTGCACGGTGACGTAGCGCGCGTTCTTGAGGCCGCCAGCGCCGTCGCCGCCTTGTGTCATCCGATCGCTGGGCGGAGCGCCTTGCGGAGTGTCCTCGGAAGTTTTGCTTCTGCTGCCTTTTCCCGCGTTGTTGCTCTGGTTTTTCCCGGCGGCCTCCTGATTTTTCTCGCCGCCGGATTGATTGGAGTCTTTCTGATCGCTTTTGGAGTCACCTTTGCTTTGGCCAGTCTTTTCGTTGCCGGCTTTTTGTGCTTCTCCCTTGGCGTCGCCCTGGGCCGATTGCCCCTGCTGCTTGCCATCGCTCATCTGCGCGTTGGCGTCGCCTTTACTTTGCCCATCGCCGCCCGGACTCGGCTTACTTTCACCTTTGCCATCCTGAGGCAAGTTGCTCTTGATGTCGCCGCCGCCGCCAGCTTTGTCTTTTTGCTGCTCCTGGCCGCCGCCCGACTGCTGCTCCAAGCTTTTCAGCGTCGCCGAGGCGTCGTTCAACGTGTTGCGGTCGGCTTGTTGCTCCTCTTTGTTTTGTTGTTGAAGCGGTTGTTTCTCCTGCTGTCGTTGTTGCTGCTCGATTTGTTGCTGCATTTGCTGGATGAGTTTCTGCTGCTCCTGTGGCGTGGCTTTTGGGTCTTCGAGCTTGACCGCCAGTACTTGCAGGCTGCGCGCGATTTCCTGCAGATTCGGCCGCCAGGCTACCTTCTCGGCCAATTGCCGGACCCGCTCCGCCGGTGCAACAGGCCGTAACTTGGATTGCAGCACCGGCACCAGGTGAAACAAGGCCGTCGCGAGAACGGCGCCGATCAAAGAATAGTAAAAAGGTTTTTTGACTCGATAGGGAAAATCGCGCTTGATCTCGACGCGACTTTGCAGGCCGGCCGCCTCGCGGCGCAATCGACCTAGCAGTTCCGGCGCGCAGGAAGCGGAAGTAATGGTGGCGAGGGTGACGAAACGATCCTTGGCGCCGGTTAGCTGATCGATTTTTTGCGCGGCTGTGTCGCGCGAAGGAATCTTCGGTTGAAAGAGTAAAAATACCGCCACGGCCGCCAACGAGATCGTGCCCGCAACCAATGCCGCTAACCCAAATTGGCCCACCCAGCCGAGTTGAAAGAGATGAAACGAGCCGTACAAGCAGGCGAGCGCCGGCGGGACGATCAACAAAAGCGCGTCCCGCAGAACATGATTACGCAACTGTGCCGACCCCCGATCGAGCAATTGCTCGGGCGACGCACCGCGCAGGGACTGGGAAACCGCTTGCATGAGCGACAACTATAACACTTAATCGGTAGAGCCAAAACGCCAGCGCCCGGCCAGATCATTTACGAACGTGCGTGGTGCGTGCGAAAGCGGAGCGACAGAGGTGCAACCCTTCCGGAGCGAAGGCAACAGAGCAGCGCTTCGACGCCGCCTTGTAGAGCGCTAGCGCGCGCGGGCTGAGGTTTTGGCCGCAGGCGCGGCATTGCGCAGAATCTGATAGGTGCGCACGGCCTGGTTGTGGGAGGCCAAATCGGCTGAGAATTGATGCGTGCCGTCGTTTTTCGAAACAAAGTAAAGCGCGGGATCGTCGGCCGGAGACAACGCCGCCTTGATCGACGCCACGCCCGGGTTGCAGATGGGACCCGGCGGTAGCGCGGCGATACGATAGGTATTGTAGGGCGTGTACTCCTGTAAGTCTTTGCGCGTCAGATTGCCGTTGAAGTCTTTGATGCCGTAGATGACCGTTGGGTCACTTTGCAGTGGCATGCCGCGCTTGAGGCGATTGTGAAAAACAGCGGCAACCAAGGTCCGCTCGGCTTCGACCCCGGTCTCTTTTTCGATGATCGAGGCCAGCGTGACAATCTCATGGGGCGTCATCTTGATGCTCTCATCGACTTTTTCGAACAGCGGCCGCGACGCGCGGCGAAACTGCCCCACCAAAACCGCAACGATCCTGCGCTCGGAAGTGCGGGGCGCGAAATAATACGCGCTCGGAAATAAATAGCCCTCGAGGGACTTACCTTGGAGATTGAGCTGCGCCAATAGTTCCGGTTCTTGGGTGGCGGCGATAAATTTTTCTTTGTCGGCGAAGCCGGCTTTGGCGAGCAGCTCGGCGATCTCGACGATGGTCAGACCCTCAGGGATGGTGACGCTCAGCAAAGTTCCTTTGCCGGTGACGATCCGATCGAGAACCTGGGCGGCGGGAGTTGGGGTTTCGAAGCGATAGAAGCCTAAATGCAATTTTTTGTCGGCGCCGGTGAACCGCGCCCAGAGTGAGAATAGCTGGCGATTGACGATGATCTGCTGTTCGCTCAGCTTGCGCGCCACCGTGGAAAATGAGTCGCCTGGCTCGACGTGAATTTCTCTCACGGTGTCACTGGGCGTCGGCGTGGAATAGTGAATGTGCGCGGCCAAGGCGCCGAACGAGAGGGCCGCCGCCGCGACGATGCAACCAAGCGCGATGAGAATACCTTTCACAGCGGATCTACGTTTCGCAAACGGCAAGATCAATTGGTAGAGATATTGACCTTGGCCCAGCCTTCGACTTGACGCAGGAAACCCGCAAACGGGTCCTCACCGGGTTCAGTGGTGAAATACGCTTTACGAGTGTAGTCGAGCGCACCTGAATAGTACTCAAACTTTTTCGAGAGCTCTTGATAAAGCAAAAAACCGGTGCGGTAAAGCGATAGATCCAATTCCGACACCGTCCAATAGGACCGGCTGCCTTCTTGGATGTAGTAGTCGAGAAAGCCGCGCTTCTGGACATGGCTGCGAAACATGCCGCTCATGAACAGAGCGTAGTCGCCGACGTATTTGCGCACCGAGCGTTCCTTCATGAGCGACGATTCGTCGCTTAGCTCGTCGTTCTGTTGCGCCAACATCTCGACGACGCTATCGATCTTTTTACCACCGCGGCCGCGAACCTTATAGAGATTGTCGGCCCGCGCAAAATCGGTCAAGACCTCGGCAACGTAGTTCGCGACGGTGGCATCGTAAATGCCCAATTGCCAGAAGCTTTGGCGAACGATGCTGAGAAAATAGTCTTGCAACTTGTTCTCGGACATCCGCACCCCCTGCAGACCTGCGAAATGATAACAAACTTGCCCAAACGAGAAAAGTAAATCACGCAATTGCCGCGCCAGAGCTTTGCTTTAGAAAAGGGGTCTGATGGGCCAAGAAACGCTTGTATTCGCTTTGTTGCGGTGTGCTCGCCGCGATCCTCTAGCGTAATTTCCCGGCCGATATATAATCTGTTGTAAATTTTCACTGGGAGGTTTCATGGCGCGAGATCTCAAAGAGGATTTCTTTCGGCTCGATGGGGCATGGGCTTCGTTCGAGCTGATGTCGATCCGGCGGCGCGACGACTATCTAAATCCTTTTCGAGTGCTGCGCTGCAAGATCGACGATCAGGTCGATTTTCAGAGCCCCGAATTGGTGCGCAGCACCACCGAAGCGACGGTATTGATCGAAGTCTTCGGCGAAGAGGAGCTGGTCGCCGCCACCGGCCATGGACCGGTGCACGCGGTGGACAACGCGATGCGCAAGATTCTGGAAAAACATTACCCGCAACTTTCCGAGGTGCGGCTGGAAGAATTCGATGTCCGCTTGTTTCATCCCGGACTTCTGCGCGACGAAGAGCGCGGCGCTGGCGGACTGGTGCGGGTGCTGGCAACGTTCGCCGACGGGATGGACCGCTGGGGCACGGTTGGCGTCGCCACCGATATCCTACAGGCGAGCGTCGAATGTATTATCGACGGCCTCGAATGGAAACTCCGCGGCGAGTACAAGCACTGATTGTCGTGTCGGCGCGTTCAGGCAATCCGGCGTGGCGAAATAGTCGCGCGCTCGCGGCCGCGGCATTGCTACTGGCTGCGACCGTGCTGGGCAGCGGCTGCTCAATGGACCGGCTCATTTTTCACCCCGACCCGGTGCTGCACCAGACTCCGGCAGCGGCCGGTCTTGCGTTTGACGACCTATTTTTCACGACCGAAGACAACGTGCGGCTGCACGGCTGGTTTGTCCGCCACCCGAAGGCGATGGCGACGCTCATCTGGTTCCATGGCAACGCCGGCAACATCAGCCATCGGGTGGAAAACCTCAAAATGCTGCACGAGCGGATACCGATCAATATTTTTATTTTTGACTACCGCGGCTACGGCCAGAGCGGCGGCTCAGTGTCGGAAGCGGGTACATACAAGGACGGCGAAGCGGCGATCCGCTTTTTAAAAGAGAAATACAACGTCGGCGCCGATGAACTGATTATTTTCGGGCGTTCGTTGGGAGCCGCGGTGGCGGCGGAGATGGCCAATCGCTTCGAGAGCATGGCGGTGATCCTTGAAAGCCCGTTCGCGTCGATCCAAGAAATGGCGCGGGCGATACTGCCGTTTCTGCCCTTGGGTTCGTTGACCAGCACACGCTATGCCACGGTGGAAAAAGTACGCGGCATCAAAGCGCCGCTGCTAATTTTGCATGGCGATCGCGATGAAGTCGTGCCGTTTTCCCAGGGCAAGCAAGTCTTTGCGGCGGCGTTGGTGCCGAAAACCTTTTACACGATTGCCGGTGCCGGTCACAATGACACCTACTTTGTGGGCGGTGAGCGCTACTATCAAGCCTGGCGCCAACATATCGAAGCGGCGCACCGGCGGCGCCGGGCGGCTTCGGCAAAAGCAGCGATCTCTAGCGGCTGACCGGGCCGTAGGCGTTGCGCAGATACTGCGAGACCATGCGCTGGGTGTTGAAGAACGAGCCGTTTAGCGCAATCGACGAGCCCATCACTTGGGCAAAGCCATCGGGCGATTGGTAGTAGAGCGGTAGGATGACGTTCTCTAGTTTGTCGTAGAGCGAGTTTGCTTCGGCGGCGGAATCGTTTTCATTGGCGTCGCCGATGGACCAGCCGGTTACGCCTTCGATGTGGCCTTCAATCCACCAGCCGTCGAGCACGCTAAAACTTGGCACGCCGTTGAGCGCCGCTTTCATGCCGCTGGTGCCGGAAGCCTCTTGCGGACGAAGCGGCGTGTTGAGCCAAACATCGACCCCGGAACAGATCAGCTTGCCGAGCGCCATGTCATAGTTTTCCAGATAAACCACGCGCACGTCATTGGCGAGCTCTGCGGCGGCTTCGAAGATGCGCCGAATGATCGCTTTGCCGCCATCGTCGCGCGGGTGGGCTTTGCCCGCGTAAATCAACTGCAAACCGCCGGCGCGGCGCGCGATGCCTTTGAGTCGCTCTAAGTCGGTGAACAGCAAATCGCCGCGTTTGTAGCCGGTGGCGCGGCGCGCGAAACCGATGGTGAAAATAGATTCGTCGAGCTGGGTGCCGGTGAGCCAGCGTACCTGCTGCAATAAATCTCTTTTGGCTTGAGCATGGGCTTGGCGGATCTTCGCCGGCGCTATGCCCACTGCGTAGCGCAGATAACAATTGTCGCTGCGCCAGTCGGGCATCATCTCGTCGAAAAGATCGGCGAATGGTTTCGAGGTCCACGCGGTGGCGTGCACGCCGTTGGTAATCGCATCAATCTCGTAGTTGGGGAACATGCCGCGCGACACTTGGCCGTGGCGCATCGAAACGCCGTTAACGAAACCAGACAAGTGGAGCGCGAGCTCGGTCATGTTCAACTCGCCATTCATTACACCCATTTGGCGCAAGGCCGTGGACCGGTGCTCGCCCAGCACTTTGGTTGCCAGCTCGCTGTGAAAGCGATCGTGGCCGGCGGGTACCGGCGTATGGGTCGTAAACACGCACTGGCGGCGCACCGCTTGAATGTCGGTTTCACTGAAGCCGCGGGCGCGTCCATGACCCGCTTGTTCTTCCAAGAGTGCCAACGTGATCAGCGCCGAATGGCCTTCGTTCATGTGAAAAGAATGGAGGCGGTTATAGCCAAGCGCCCGCAACATCGCCACGCCGCCGATCCCTAACAACACCTCCTGGCACAAACGATAGCGCTCATCGCCGCCGTAGAGATGATCGGTGAGCACGCGGTCGTGCGGGTCGTTGGCATCGAGATCGGTGTCCAAGAACAACAACGGCACGGTGGATCCTTTGGTGCCGCAAAACAGATATTGCCAGGCGCGCACGCGCACATCGCGACCTTCGATGGCGATGCTGACCTGCGGCGCCAACTCTTCAAGAAATTTTTCCGGCGACCATTTCGACGGGCTCTCTTGTTGGTTGCCTTGAGCGTCAAGCCGCTGCTCGAAATATCCTTTGCGATGGAGCAGCGAAACGCCGATTAACGGGACGCCGAGATCGGCAGAGGAACGCAGCATGTCTCCCGCGAGAATGCCCAAGCCGCCGCTATAGGTCGGGATCGCGGAGTCGACGGCGACGTCCATGGAAAAATAAGCGATGGTTCTCAAGTCGGGGTTGTCCATACTTTACTTTATGCTCTGGTTCACGCTTGCGGCTTACGCCGTTTAGGTCAAGCCATCAATTTTGAGGCAGTCCCTTAATCTATCATCGGTTTGTTAGCACATCAATTTTAGGCGGGCTTTGGTATTTGGACGAAATCGCGTTGTCAATTATTCGTAGGGGTTGTTTCTGATGGGTGCCTTATCGAGATAAGTCGTTGAAACAACACAGCTTCAGCCGATTCGGTAGACTCTGCGCAGAGCCTCCCACGAGGGCTGGTCAGCCAAGGTGCGCAGCACGGCCAGGGTCGGCGGCATCATCGGTGCTTGTTTCTTTTCATGGCGGAGCAAAGCCTGTCCGGGGGTGACCCACATGCTCTCGACCACTTCTTCTGAGGTGTGCAGGGGCTCCTGTTCCGGCGGCAGGGCGGCCAGGTAGAAGCGCGTGTCGAAACGGGTTGAATAGTGTTCCGGCGTCACGCGGTGAAAAAAATAGCTAAGCTGCCCTAAATCGCAGTGCAAACTTTCCGCGACCAGGAGTTGGGCAAAGTCCAACTCGCCCTGCTGCAAGGCGCGCCGCTTCTCCATCAAGGTTTCCGACGATTGGCCTTTTGCCGTGGCGATGGGTTCGCCACTCCGATCGACAAAGAAATGAATACCGGCCTCTTCAAAAAGCTCGCGCACTGCCGCCACCCAGTATCCCAAGCACAACTCTGCCGCGCCATCGCTGCCCAACGCTTGGCGCGCCTGGTCCGGTGACACACCGCGCATCTGCTGCAAAATGGTTTCCGACCAATCACTGGTTTCTACCCGGCCTCCCGGAAAAACATACATGCCGGCGTAGGTGTCCATGTGATCCGGCCGGCGATTCATAAAAATCTCAAAGCCGCCGGAGTGTGTAGGACGAGCCAAAACGACGGTCGATGCCGGGAGAGGAGTCGCAGGTTGTGCCACGTGGTAACCCTTTTTTGTCGAAAGCGCCGAGTCTGTACGTTATCTGCTTGTCAACGCAGCTCCCGCCGGGAGAAGATGGAGGCTCTGCTCTGGAATTAGTTTTTTGCCGGCGAGGGGTGGCCGATATGAATATGGGCGCCGGTGGATGACCCGGCGATTGCGTTTCTGAAAGCAATAAACGGAATACCGCTGCGGCGCAAGTAGGAGAGCAGCGATTGGCCCTCCGCGCTGTCGGGATGCAGCGCAACGTCCATGGCGTTGCGATGGTCGAAGCGCAATCGATCATGGGTAGGCGTCTGACCGAAGGCGCTGATGGGCAGGCCACGGCCGAAGGTTTGGGTGAAAAATGCCTCGATCTTGTGCGAGTCGGCGATTGACCATAGCGCCGTGCCGTTGAAGCGAATGAAGGCCGCAGTTTCGCTGTAGCCACCGGCGCCAAGAATAGGCAACCCCAAAATAATATCACGCGTCGAGGCTTCGGTGATGGCGATCTCGGACTCGGCGAGCCATTTTTTCTCTTCGTCGACGCGCAGGATGGCATTGGCCAACGCGCGCTCGGCTTGCGCCACCTCGACGCGCGCGATCAAACCCTGATGATAAAGCTCACGCCGCTGCAAGTACTCTTCATAGACGCGTTTTTTTTCTTCTTCGTGGAGGGCCAAAAGTTTTTGCGCGCCGGCATGGGACTCTTTCATCTTTTCCAAGACGTCGGCGCGCAGCCGCGCCAGCTCGGGATTGGCCGCGGCGCGCGGGGCCGAGCGCGGCACGACCTTATTTTGGGCGTAGCTAGACGCTGCGATGAGGCCTATCAGCAAAACGCCGATGCCGACGGTAACATAGCGGTGCTGCCAGAACCGGGTGAGCATTCCCCGAAGTGTAAGTGCTGACCCCTGGTTTGGTCAAGAGATTTAGTCGAACGGTTGTGGGTCCAGCGGCACACGCGTTACAATGGCCGCCGTTCCAAGGAGTTAGTTGGCAATGACGACAATCGGCAGAGCTTTATTTGGCGCGGTCTTGTTGACGGCGAGCCTGGCGGCAAATTGCGGCGCCGCTGAGTTCAGCGCGCTCGCCGACACCATTGAAAAAGTGAAGCCCTCCGTTGTCGCCGTCGGCACGTTTCAGAAAACCCGCCGACCGCCGGCAGTATTTCGCGGCACCGGTTTTGTGATCGGCAAAGGGCTCCACGTCGTGACGAACGCCCACGTGCTCCCAGAAAAGGTCGACGCTGACAAGCGAGAGTTTGTGGCGATTTTCACCGGCAAGGGGCAAACCCCCGACATTCGTGAGGCCACCAAAGTCGCCGAAGATTTGGACTACGATTTAGCCGTCTTAAGAATCAGCGGCGAACCTTTGACGGCACTCAAGCTAGGCGACTCGACGCGCGTGCGCGAGGGCGAGTATTACGCGCTCACCGGCTTTCCCATTGGCATGGTGCTCGGGCTCCATGCCGTGACCCACAGGGCCATGATCGCCGCCATCACACCGATCGCGATTCCGCAGCTATCGGCACAACAGATCGACAAGAAAGTGTTGGCTCGTTTGATCGCGCCCTACAATATCTTCCAACTCGACGCCACGGCGTATCCTGGCAACAGCGGCAGCCCGCTTTATGACATCCAAAGCGGCCAAGTCATCGGCATCGTCAATAAGGTCTTCGTGCAATCGAGCCGAGAGTCCGCCATCGAGAAACCCAGCGGGATTTCCTACGCGATCCAAATCAGTCATTTGAAAGATTTATTGAAGAAGGCCGGCGTAGAATAATTGACCAGCGGCTTCAGCGCCGGCCGATCCACCCCGACGGACGGCCGATGTGAATGTGCGGACCGGTCGATGCGCCCAGCACCGCGCTCTTGAAGACAATGAAAGGGATGCCGGCTTGGCGCAAGTAGTTGATCAGTGCGCGCCCCTCGGTGCTATCGGGATAGAGCGCCACGTCCATGGCGTTGCGATGATCGAAGCCCAAGCGATTGTGGGTCGGGCTTTGGCCGTAGGCGCTAACCGGCAAATTGTAGCCAAAGGTTTTTACGAAGTAGTTTTGGATTGCCGGCGCGTCGCGCAACGACCAATTGGCGCCGCCGCTGAAACGGGCGAAGTTTTCAGTCTCGCGAAAATTGTTCTTGTCGGCCATCGCAAAGCGATCGACTTTGGCGCCGAGCACGGCTTCCGTAATCGCGATTTGGATTTCGAGAACTTGCGCTTGCATTTCGTGCACTTTTCGCAATGAGGCGACGAACGCTTGTTCCGCTTGCGTCACCGCGGCTTTGTCCGTGCCGCCGTCTTGCAAGAGTTTGCGCTGGCGAACCACCTCCGCTCGGAGAGCTGATTGAGCTTTTTCGTGACTAACCAGCAGCCGTTGGTCGTTGGCAAGCAACTCTTTCATTGCCGCGATCGACGCACCCGTCGATTCGGAGTGTTCCGCCCAGCGGATAAACCGGGCTCGTAGCCAGTCTTGACCGCCGCCAACGATGAAAATGACCAGCGCAATTGGCAGCAAGACCGCCGAGAGCAACAGCGGTCGATCTTTCAAGAACCCTAAAAGCATTAGCGCCCAAGTGTAAGGGCTTAGAAAAAGAGCGTCAAGGCGACGAGGACCCCATGGCCCAGCAAAATAGATGACCAAGAGACGCTCCCCCTTCTACAAAGCCATGTGATAGGATCGGCGCGACCCAAACGCTCCAAATCAATAGGGAGACAACGAGCATGCTGTTCATTGACAATGATGCGGTCAAACAAGTTCTCACCATGGAAGACACGCTGCGCGTCATCGAAGAGGGCCACAAAGAACTTGCTCGCGGCGAGCTTGCCGGCCGGCCGCGGGTCGATGTTTACACCGAGACGCGCAAACCAGAGACGTTTCATCGCTGGGGCACCATGGAAGGGTCGAGTAAAAGCTTGCAGCGTTTCGCGATTCGCTTGAAGTCCGACGTCGTCAGCTGGCCGGTCCGGCACGGCGTCAAAGTCGAAGACAAGTATTGCCGGCAGCCGGGACTTTACTGCGGCCTGATCATGTTATTCAGCACGGATAACGGTGAGCCTTTGGCGATCATCAACGACGGTTATCTGCAGCATCTCCGCGTCGGCGCGCTCTACGCTTTGGGCGCCAAATACCTTGCCCGCCAGGATGCCTCGGTCGTCGGTATGCTCGGCTCCGGCGGCATGGCGCATAGCCATCTGTTGGCGTTCGCGGCGGTGCGCAAGGTCAAGCGCGTGCAAGTTTTTAGTCCGAACCGTGAGCACCGCGAGCAATATGCCTGCGAAATGGCGCAAGCGCTCGACGCCGAGGTAATTGCTTGTAGCAGCGCCGAAGCGGCAGCCAAAGGCGCGCATATTCTCGCGACCTGCACCAATTCGAAAGAGCCGACCGTTCACGCACGCATGCTCGAGCCGGGGATGCATTTGACCCAAGTTTCGGGTGAGCTCGCTGCGGACGTGTATCCCAAGCTTGATCTCTGCATCGGCGGCGGCCCGGCGAGTCAAGTCGTCGAGGGCGCCGCCATCGACGACGCGCAGGGTTTTACGACCTATCTCGCCGGCAGCGCGGCGGCGCTTGAAAAAGCCAAGGGCAAAGCGCGCAGGCGCGCCCGCAAGGATCAGGATTTTCACGGCCGGTTGGTTTCCCTTACCGAGCTGATCACTGGCGGGGCCACTGGCAGGACCAGCGCTCAGGAAATCTCGGCGTCGAGCGGCGTAAAAGTTGGCGGCGAGGATAGCGTCAAGGGATTGCAGTTTGTCACGGTGGCCTCGCTGGTCTACGATCGCGCCAAGGCCGCAGGACTCGGCAGAGAATTTCCGACGGAGTGGTTCCTGCAAGATATTCGCGATTAAGGATTGAATGAAGGCCGTGGCTGAAGCGCGCGTCATCCGCACCGTGTGCGATCCCAATTGCCACGCCAACCCGCGCTGCGGCATTGCGGCGCATGTGGAGCACGGGCGGATCGCCAAAATCGAACCGGGCTCATTTCCGCTGCCAGAATACGACGGGCGCGTCTGCGCCATGGGCATGGCGCGCTTGGAGCAGCAGTATCACAAAGATCGGCTGCGCTATCCGATGCGGCGCACGGGCGCGCGTGGCCAGGGGCAATGGCAGAGAATTAGCTGGGATGAAGTGTACGAACGTCTTGCGACGCAACTGCGCGCGATTGCTGAACGCCATGGCCCGCGTTCGTTGGCTTTTTTCACCGGCAGCGGTGCCGCCGGCGTGCTCACCAAAGGCTCGGCGCAGCGTTTCGCCGCCGCCATCGGCGGCACGGCCTATCGCGCTGGCGGCGTCGACTACGGTGTGCCAAAGGGGCTCGAGTATATGTTCGGCGTGCCGGCGTCGACCTACTTTCGCCCTGGTGGCCACGAGATGGCCGACGCCGTCAATTCGAAACTCATCTTGCTTTGGGGCGGTAACCCAGCGGACACACGCCAGGTCGATTTTCATTTTCTTACCACAGCGCAAAAGCGCGGCGCGAAACTGGTTTGCATCGATCCGAACCGGACGGTGACGGCAAAGCGTGCCGACCAATGGATTTCGCCGCGGCCGGGCACCGACACCGCGCTTGCACTGGCGCTGCTCAACGAAATACTCCGCAACAATCGGCAGGACGACGAGTTTTTGCGCCGTTACACCAACGCGCCGTGCTTGGTCCGGCGCGATAACGGCGCACTGCTGCGCGACGATGACACGACTGACGCGGCGCCGTACTTGGTTTGGGATTTGTCGCGAGGCTTGGCCGTGCGCTGCAGCGAGTCCGCCAATCCAGCGCTACGCGGCCACTATCAAGCACGGCGCGCCGACGGCAGTGTCGTCGCCTGCGCGCCGGCATTCCAATTGCTTTGCGACCTCGCGGCGCAACATTCTGCCGACGAAGTTAGCAACATCACCGGAGTGCCGTCATCGACCATCGTCGAGCTCGGGCGGAAGATTGCACGTAAAAAGCCCGTGTCAGTCCGCATCGGCTACGGTGTCGATCGCTGGTACTACTCCGATTACACGGCGCGGGCGGTTGCTAATCTGGTTGTCGCCACCGGAAATATTGGCATTGCCGGCGGCGGCATCAGCGTGCACGACGGCACCTACGCGGCGCCGCTCAATTTACAAACTTTCCGTGCGCCGGAGGGGCGCGAAGCGGCCACCCTCGATGTGGTTTCCTTGATGTCTGCCATTGAGCATGGCGAGCCGTACCCGGTTCGAGCGTTGTGGCTATCGAGTTCGAATCTTTTCAATCAGACCACTGTCAATCGCAGCCGCACCCTGAGGGAAATTGTACCGAATCTCGAATTATTGGTGGTGGTCGATCATTTCATGACGGATACGGCTGCGCTAGCCGACCTGGTTCTGCCGGCGTGCACGATCTTCGAGAAGAAAGATTTAATCGCCGGTATGTTCCTCCAGCTGCAGCGGCCGGCCGTCGCGCCGGAGGGCGAGAGCAAGAGCGATTGGGATATTTTCGCCGGCCTCGCCGAGCGCATGGGGCTGGGAAAATATTTCGCCGAACAGCCCGAGGCCTATCTGAAGGAAATGATTGAAACCGATCATCCCTTGCTGCGAGGCATCACCCTCGAGCGGCTCGAGCGTGAAGACGCTGTCATGCTCAATCGCGCCGCCGATCCGTACGTCGCGTTCACGGATTTCTCGTTCAAAACGCCTTCGCGCCGAATTGAGCTGTACAAAGAAGAGTTACTGCGGCATGGCGCTGAGCTGCCCTACTATCGTGAGCCGGTGGAAGCTTCACCGGTGAGTCCCTTGTATAAGCAGTTCCCCATCACTCTGCTTTTTTCCCATAGCCGCCACCGCATTCACTCGACGTTTGCCAATTTACCGAAGTTCAAACGCCTCGAACCGGAACCGACGGTTGAGATCCATCCGACCGACGCGGGGAAGCGGAAGATCGCCAGCGGAGACTATGTGCGGGTCTACAACCAACGCGGCAGCGTTACGCTCAAGGCCAGGCTCAATGCGGATATCAAAGTCGGTGTCGCGGTGATTTCGGAAGGTTCTTGGGCGAGCGATTTTATCGAAGGCGATCCGTACAGTCTCACCCACGAGCTGATTAGCGCGAGCTCCGAGAACTATGCGTTCTACGACACGCTGGTCGAAGTCGAAGCATGTTGAGGTTCGTCAAGCATTTTCTTTTGGCTTGCGCGGTGTTATTTCCCGCCGTCCTGCTATTGACGGAGATTGTTCTCTACTCGCAAAACTCTCTCTACCTCAACGGTCGTTGGGTCGTCCAAAAGCGCATGATGAAAATGGGCTTGATTCGAGCGGATGAATTTCTCCTGACACGGACCCCGCTGGCGCGAAATGTGCTCAATCTCGGTAGCAACCTCGGCTATCAGGAAGTTCTTTATCGACAACCGCTGATTCTCGGGCGAATCGACTTCAGATTTCAAATCGAGGATGGGTCCTATCTCGATATTATTTATGATCGAGATGATGCTGGCTATTCAGGCATTCGGCTGAGCAGACGCCCGGAGAGCCCATCGATCGCTTATAAGAGCACGCCAACCGGGCGGTTTCACTCGATCACACCGGCCTCGACGCAAACCATTGGAGCCGGCTGGCACAAAGCATCGGTGCAGAGTTCGCCGTCCGGCGTAACCCTGAGGATCGATGGTCAGATCTTTTCTCCCGAAGCAGCTTCCCGTGTAACCGCCGGTCTGGTCGGTTTTAGTGGGGGAATGAACGGAGCTAAGATCGATGATGTGGAAATTCAACCCCTCGGTGGTTCGCCGTTTCGTGACAGTTTTCGTAATACAAAAAACTGGCGGCGGACGTTCGCTATCACATATGGACTCATGGTCATTCTCGGCGTTCTGCTATCAAAACTAATGCTTGGACGCTACTGGGCTGGCACCAAAGATGGCCTCTATTGTTGGCTGCTGTTGTCTTTCGTTGCCGTTATCTGCGCCGGCAGCTGGTATCTATTCGATTTTCATTTTTACTCCACGCGAATTCCCCGCGATTCGGGGATTACGCGTCCATTGCTTGGCACAGAGAGTTTTCGCCTACCGAGTTTCGAACGATTACGTTTTGCGGCATTTAGCGGTTGGTACGGTTTGGCTGGGGGAGAGATCGTCACGCACCAAAGCCTTAGTGATCGTGGGTACCCGGCCAAGCGGATATTTCAAGGGCCCATTTATTGTGCAGCGCAGCCGCAATCTTGCGTAGAGGGGTTACCGTCGACACCCGGTAATGCAGCGCGCAAAGCACCCAACTGTCGGGTCCTGTTCATTGGTAGCTCGCAAACCATCGGTGCCGGTGCGCGAAGCCTGGAAGAAACATTTTTTGTGCGAGTGCACAAGCATGTCACAGATGCCTTGGCGCCCAAGTTCCATGTCGAGTCAATCAACCTTGCTATGTCCGGGCTCCGGGCCGCCGAGCTGCTCAAGGAATACAAGTCTCGGTATCACGCATTTTGGCCTCATGTCATGCTTATCAACTTGTCCTATAACGACCGGCGCTCCCCAGAGCAGTTTGCCGCCGCCATTGAGGAATTCCTTGGACTCAACCAGGCAGCGGGCATCAAAACACTTTTGCTCCAAGAGGCGAGAAGTCCTGAACCGGCGGATGATAAAAGAGTGCTTGCCAACTATGAAGTGCTGCGGAAGTTGGGCGAAAGATATGCAGCTCCAGTTCTGGCGTCAAATGACTTTCTGCGAGAGGTTAGCAAGCTGCGGACCGGAGCGCTCTGGTGGGACACGGTTCATTTGACGTCTTACGGGCAAGATATCCTCGCAGACTGGCTTGCCCCCCAGGTAATCAATGCTCTGCGCACCTCCCGTATTGCCGTGACAGATTGACCATCAGTCAACCTGCTTTTGACTACCCGATTGGTTGAGAAAACATCAAGCTGCCCACTTCGCCGCGAAGTGATCCCAAGCGCGTTCCACGGACGCAGGCTTGAACGTGCGCTTGGCAATTTTCTCGGCCTCGTCGCGCGACATGAACATCGGCTCGCCGAGGCGCATCGCTTCGGCTTGCAGCTTGGCCGATTCTTCCAAGAACAGCGACAGCATGCAGACCTCGCGAATCGATTGGCCGACGACGACGGCGCCGTGACCGCGCAGCATGAGGGCTTTCGAATTGCCAAGCAGCTTGGCCATTTCACCGGCCCGCGCCGGTGTTTCGACTTGGCCGGTCCCTGTGTAGAGCGGCACGCCTTCGTAGAAAATCGCGCTGTAGTTGTGCATCGGCCGAATGGTTTGGCCCAGCACGCTCATGAGGATAATCGCCGGCGAGTGGAAATGAAAGATCGCCTTTACGTCGCTGCGGGTTTTGTAGATCGCTTGATGTAAGGACGACTGCGGCACCGGTTTTTCGAAGTCGACGAAAAACAATTCTTCAGGCTGCACCAATGCCGGGCTCTTGCGCGGCATGAAGAGCATTTCGTTGCCGTCGTTGCCGCGCATGCTCAAGTGCGCGAAGGCATCGCTCAGTCCTTCGCGGTGGATGATCCGCAGGGCCGCGATGAAATCGTCTTTGGCAGTTTTGTAAGCGTCGTTGCTCATCGAGTCCTCGCTCAGCGTATTTTCAAATCGAAGGCCACCGGACCTTTGTCGCCCTTGCGGGTTTGAAACTGCACGCTGTCGCCTTCATTGACGTCTTCGATCTGTACCCGCGGCGCCATGCTGCCGCGGTGAAAGAAAACGTCTTCGGTGCCGTCATCCGGCTTGATAAAGCCAAAGCCCTTTTGCCGCATTACTTTTTTGACTGTTCCCGTCATAGATCAACCTTCTCCCGCTTTCGCGCATCGAATCTTGACAATCTCTCGTCGCACCCCTAGCCTCTTTCCGATTACATACCTCCGAAAACCGCTTGAGTTCAATTCTCTACTATATTTCCGGTCATGGCTACGGCCACGCGGTGCGCTCGGCGCAAGTGGTGCGAGCTCTGCTCAAGGCACGCCCAGGACTAAAGGTTCACGTTCGCACCACGGCGCCGCAGTGGCTCTTTCCCCGCGCGGCCGACTGTTCCAGGCAATCCCTCGATGTCGGGCTCGTCCAGCGCGATAGCCTCGACATGGACCTTCAGGCGACCTTGCGCGCATGCCAGGCGCTGTACCGCGATGCGGAAAACCTTACCCAACAAGAAGTCGCGTTCGTAAAACGAAACGCCATCTCTCTCGTCGTCGCAGACATTCCTCCCCTGGCCTTCGAGATAGCCGCGCGCGCGCGCGTGCCATCAGTGGGCATCAGCAATTTTTCCTGGGATGTCATCTACCAAGGTTATGTCGGCGACTATCCTGACTTCAAACCGCTGGTTGAGCAAATAGCAAGCTACCACAACCAAACGAGTCTGCTGCTAACGCTGCCGTACCCGTGCCCGATGCATGCGTTTCCACGCCAAGAAGCGATTCCTTGGATCGCTCGCCCTCCTCGGATCGATAGAGCCAAAGCGCGGGCACAATTTGGCTTGCCGCAAAGCGCGACCATCGTGCTGCTCAGCTTTGGCGGCTTGGGGCTTGAACGTCTGCCGTGGGACAAACTCAAGGCGCAGAGCGAGTTATTTTTTCTCGCCACCGGCAACGCGAAGCGCGAAGACGGCAACGTTATGATCCTCCCCGACACCCAGCGCTACTACGAAGGTTTGCTGTCGGCCATCGACGTGCTGGTCACCAAGCCCGGCTACGGTATCGTTGCCGACGTTCTTTCGCAGCGAGTGCCGATGCTCTACACCGACCGCGGCGATTTCGCCGAGTACGAGTATTTAGTGCAAGCACTGCGGGAATGCGCCCACGCCGCCTATATCCCGCAAACCGAGCTGCTGGCCGGCAACATCGCACCATACACCACGGCTCTGCTGAACAAGCCGCCGCATTGGCCGACCGTTGGGTTGAATGGCGCGGCGGTTGCCGCGCGGAAAATTCTGGACATGTACGATCTGCGAAATCAGTAGCTCACCTAGATTTGAAGCAACTCCTGAGAACATGGTATTCTTTCTCCATGACGACACTCACCGAAATCGAGGCCGCTGCTGACGCTCTTTCGCCCGAGCAAAAGCAGGAGCTATTCCTCTTCTTGGCCGCACGGTTGCGCGCCGCTGGGCAGTTACCTCCGCCCCGCGATTTTAGTCTAAAGCAAATTGAAGAATGGATTGCGAAAGATGAGGAGGGCATGCGCCGTTTGCGAGCGGGGCAGTGAGACTGTTCCTCGACACAAGCGTGCTGTTATCCGCATCCGGTTCGTCGAACGGGGCTCTTGATCGATTGGTTATATTTCCCGCGAGCAAAGACCGGCCGATCTTGTTCACCGCTTTGGCGACCGCTGACGTATTGCTTACTTTAGATCAGAGAGATTTCGCCAGTTTGCTTGGCGGAACGTTTTACGGAATGCGGATTCAGCTACCGGAACAATTCTTTCGATACGAGCGTGGACCTGGGCGTCTCCAAGTTGACGCTCTTTGAGGCTTTCGGAGTTTTCGCATGGCAATCCAGCAAGTAATCCTCGCCAAGCCGCGCGGCTTTTGCGCTGGCGTGGAGATGGCGATCGAGACTGTTGAGCGAGCGCTGCAAAAGCATGGCGCACCGCTCTATGTGTTTCACGAGATCGTCCACAACCAGCACGTCGTTAAAGATTTCTCCGAGCGCGGCGTGACGTTCGTCAACTCCATCGACGAAATTCCTGCCGGCGCCAACGTCATTTTTAGCGCCCACGGCGTCTCGCCGGCGATCTGGCAACAGGCGAAGGAAAAGCAATTGAAATGGCTCATCGACGCCACCTGCCCACTCGTCGAAAAAGTCCACCGCGAAGTGCGCAAGTTCGTCGCGCAGGGCTATTGGATTATTCTCGTCGGCCACAAAAATCATGACGAGATCGTCGGCACCAGCGGCGAAGCACCGGAGCGGACACTCATCGTCGGCACGGTCGAAGAAGCAAGAAACATAGCTGTTCCCGACCCAAACAAAGTGACCGTCTTGACCCAAACGACTTTGAGCGTCGACGACACGCGCGAGATTCTCGATGTGTTGAAACGGCGCTTTCCGAAGCTGGTCACACCAGCAAAGGAAGACATCTGCTACGCCACGCAAAACCGCCAAGACGCGGTGAAGCAGCTCGCGAGCAAGGTCGATCTGGTCTTGGTGATCGGGTCGAAGAACAGCGAAAATTCCAATCAGCTTGTGAAAGTCGCGCGCGCTCTCGGTAAACCAGCCTATCTTATTGACGACACTCGCGGCATCGACAGCGCGTGGGTTGAAGGTGTTGTCAGCGTCGGCATCACGTCCGGCGCGTCGGTGCCGGATGCTCTCGTTCAAGAAGCGGTGAATCATTTCGCCCAACAGGGTGCCAACGTGCAGCAAAATGGCCTGATCGAAGAAAACATTCACTTCGCATTACCCGATGAGGTACGTGTAACCCCTTAGCCCGCTTTGTTCTCGCTAACCCCAATAGAAAGCCCCAGAATTTATCTCAAGCCCCATATGTTGTGCATTTGGGACTTCGCCGCCTTTTGTTCCTTACGTATACCTGCGTAAAAATCTGTTTTCCACAGAAAAACACCTTGACGAGATATCCAGTGTTTCGATAGAAGGTCTCCCACCGATTTGCTCCTCTGAATGGATTCGATGGTAAGTAAAAGGACAGAAGCTACCAGGAGTGAATTATTTTCCTGACGGCACATCGAACTACCAGCGCCTGAAATAATTCCCCCAATTGAACGGTAGTTTAAACACGAACTTACAACAGTTTGGCGGATCTGTTTTTTCTAGTGCTGAGTGACGCACCTTTCCACATAGCAGTTTCTACCGAAAAGTATGGGGGAGGAAGAAAAAAAAATGGCAACGTTCCATGGATGGAGCAGGGTTCGACAGGATCAGAGTGGTAACGAGCAAGGACAACCCCGCATAGCAACCTTGAAGAACATTATGTCTCGGCGGGGGACTCCTCAGCGTTCCCGAGCCAACAATTTTTTTTGAACGCTTTCGGATCGGAGCGGAAAAGCGTGTCTTCATAGTCGAGGGAATTTCCGGATCTGGTAAAGATACATTTCAGGAATACGTCAAAGAAAGTCTAAGCGACTTTGATGTCTATGACTATGCGGAGGGTGAGTTGCTGCAATCTTGGAAGCAGTTGCACATCGAAGGCGTGCTCCGTTTGCGACTAAGGTTTATGAAACTCTTTGCGAAATATATGGCGGAGGTTGTCCGAAAGCAAAACAACGTCGTCTTTTTGCTAAACCGATTTCATCTCTCAACCTACGTCTACGCCGTTGCACAAGATCCGCGGTTTGAAAGGGAATACAACTCTATGATTCAGCTCTTGCGCAAACTGCCCATTCACGTGATCGTTTTGCTCTTGGAGGAATCGGAAATCGCGCAAAGAAGCATACACCCAGAGCGTTCCGCTGCCTGGAGAGACCACCAAGCACAAATCATTAACAAAGAAGGTTTTCGAAACACGCTAAATCGCCATATCTGGCAACAAGAACAGATTTTAAGAGCGGTCAAGAGTCAAAAAATCCCCTACTCGTTGCTAAAGCTAACGCCCACATCGCAAGCCGAGAGGAGTCTGATCGCCGACATGAGCGTAGATTCATCGGCGCTGAAGCAAAATGCAGAAACTCGATCACTGACTACTAAGAAAACGCGCCGAGTGCCTGCTGAGGTTGAAGGATCCTTTTAAGCAAACGGCAATTGGGTTGACAGTGAACCCGAGGGTGAAAGGTTATGTTAGTTACAGAGCATTTTGTTTTCACACATCTTCCTAGAACTGGCGGCACTTTCATAGCTGATCTTATCAAAAGATTTTTCCCGTCAGTCCGGGAAGTCGGCTATCATCTTCCACGCATGATGCTTCCCAAAGAATACGCTCATCTTCCGGTGCTTGGCGGTGTGCGTAATCCGTGGGATTTCTACATTTCCTGGTATAAGCATCAAATCTCCCAAGCTGGAAATTCGCCACTGTTTTGCGGTGTGAGTGATAATCGCAAGCTCGATTTTGTTGAGACAACTCGAAATGCTTTAGATCTGTGTCTAAGCGAGGGATCGCTCGATTGTCTGATCCAGAATTTACCTGATGACTTTGACTACCAAAAGAAACATGTGCCCAACGTGACCAAGAATATCATGCGGCGAATCCAAGGTAGCGGACTGGGTCTCTATTCCTTCCGGTTCAATCTGATGTTCGAGCCCTCGGAGGATGTTTTTTTCTGTAGAGTAGAGTCTCTCCGTACGGATCTGCTAACGTTCTTCGAGAGAGTCCGTGTCTTGAACAACCCGCTGCGGGATGCGGTACTCAATGTCGAAAAGAAGAATGTTTCTGATCACGATCACTACTCGGCATATTATTCTCCGGAGCTTGCAGAATTGGTTTCGCTCCGTGAACGCGCTTTGATCGAACGATTCCGGTACAAATTTGAGAGGCGGCGGGCGGTAGATGATGCATAGGGGGGCGGGTCCAGAAAAATTCCGATTGAGCACGTGAGCTGTAGCGATTTTCGATCCGCGCTCAATTTGTTCCCAAAAGTTCTGCACGGCTCCAAGAAGCACCTCAACGAATGTGCATTGAACACATCTGTGTTTCATTCTGCGTGCATTTGTACACTTGTCAACGCTCATAATCCGAAGATGTCACTTCTACTATCCTCAATGTGTGTGTTATAGTGCTGATCAAAAGATAATAGAGCCGCGATTCTCGCATCTACTGACATCTGCTCTCGACGGCAAGGAGAAGTTTAGGATGATTGTTGCCGCCGTCTTCGTTATAACCATTCTGGTCCTTTCAATCGTGGGGGCAGCAGACGCTCAACAGTCAGTTAAAGCTGGACTGCCACGGGTAGGGATAATTTCATCTTCTGGTGGTCGCTCGGATCCATGGCCACATTTGGAAGCCTTTCGTGCGGGACTGCGTGATCTCGGCTACACCGAAGGCAAGAATATCCAACTCGATCTTCGGTACGGCGAAGGTTGCGTTTAAGGAATACCTAGCTGCCGCTCAGTCGTTTAAGACAGAAATCCAGTCTCTGGCAGTTCGGGGTCCTAATGCCGATTTTCCCAAAACGTTTCAGAGCGCTAAAACGGGTCGCGCGGAGGTCGTGATTGTTGTCGCAAATCCTCTGATGAGTCAACACATCAAGCAGATTTTTGAGATTGCTACAAAAAGCCGAGTTCCGACAATGACAGAGGAAGCGCGATACGTAGAAGCCGGCGGCTTGATTTCGTACGGAGCCAATTTGGCTGAGCTTTATAAGCGTGCTGCCGAATACGTTGTGGACATCCTAAAGGGGCACAAGCCGGCCGACCTGCCCGTTAAGTTGGCAACAAAATTCGAGATTATCGCGAATCTCAAAACCGCCAAGCAAATCGGCGTTACGATTCCACAGCACGTTCTTGTTCAGGCGGATAAAGTCATCAAATGATTCGCTCTTTATTGTCCGTTTAAACCCCTCGGCCCAGTAGGGACCCAGATTGTTCGGGGAGCTAACCACAAGTTCCTCCTGGCGCCGACTTTGCGTCGAGACTCCCTTTTTTGTTAAGTGTGTCGAAGTTTTCCCGTTTGCTCGGTGTAATTTTTGTCGCAAAGTGCCGATTTATTCTTTTAACGGGCTCAGTTAGAAGCCGTTTTGAGAAAACTTTTGCTATTTTTGTAATGGGGCTTACAATTCGAATCTATCTAACGGTAAACCAGCGGCAAACGAACCCATTGAGTCGATGAATCCCAGCTCAACAAGACCGACAATTTTCCGACGCGGGATTCGCCGGTCGCTGGTGCTCTGGGGGCTCGCCCTTTTTGGCATCGCTCTTGGGGTCAACACCTTCCTGGGCGAAATCTACACCCGCCGGCAGATTCAGCATTCAACGGCAGCTATGCAGAAGGAAGTGGCGAGCCTCACAGCTCGCCACGTGGAAGCTTATATCGCGCAAAAAACGCTGCGCTTGCGTGACGCCGCGACGAATCTGAGCCTGCATACGCTCGGTAGCCAGGAGCAGCGCATCACGATCAGTCTCCTCGTCAAGAATGACGAGTCCTTCGAAGAGATTTCGGTGCTCGATGACCAGGGCCGGGAACATTTGCGGGTTTCCGACCTGAAAGTCTATTTCGACGCCGACTTGCGGGACCTAAGCAAGAACGCTGCTTTTGAATCGGCGGCTAAGGGTAAGGACTATGTTAGTGCGGTGTCCACCTCTGATAAGGGTGAGCCCTATCTATTTCTAGCGGTGCCAATTACCAATCCGACGAAAAGCAGCGTTGAAGTTGCGCTGGCTAAGACCAGCATGCGGTTTTTGTCCGAGCTAGTGCAAAAGGAAAGCTTCGGACGCGCCGGGGTTATCTACATTGTCAATGAAAATGGCCGGCTGATCGCGTCTAAAGATCCGCTCCGGGTGCTTCAAAGTCCTGAGCTTAAAGCCATGCCGGCAGTGGCCGCATTCGTCAAAGCGCGCAACAAACCCCAAGGTGCTGCCATCCGAGGGCGAGGTTTGAGCGGTGCGGACGTGCTTAGCAGCTATGCCGTTGTGCCAGGTTTGAATTGGGGGGTGGTGGTCGAAGAGCCGGTCGAGTTTGCTTTAGAAGATATTAAAGCTTTGGAGAAGTTTACCCGCGTGCTTTTGGCAGCTGGACTGCTCCTGGGTTTTGTCCTGATCGTCTTACTGAGCAAGCGCGTCACCGGTCCGATACTCGCTCTCCGTGAAGGAGCCCTCACCTTTGGCGCGGGCAATCTTGATCACCGCGTCGATATCAAGAGCAAAGACGAAATCGGCGAATTGGCAACCACGTTCAACGAAATGGCGGATGTCATCAAATCTAACCGCGATGAATTGGAAGCCAGAGTGCAAAACCGCACCCAAGAACTTTCGCTCCTATATGGCGTAACGACGCAGTTAAACCAGTCCTTAGACCTGTCGAAGGTCCTGAGCTACGCGATCGAACAGATCCGTGCCCATTTCCATTTCGACTCCATCGAGTTCTTCCTGTTTGATGACAGCTTCGAGTCACTGGTTTTGGCCAGCCCTGACCGCGACTCACAATCTCTGGACGTGGCGCCGCGCCGGTTTCGCCGAGGTGAGGGCGTGGTGGGCAAAGTCGCAGAGTGCGGTACAGCGGCGGTTTTTGAAGACATACAAATAAGCGAGTCCTATCAGAGCTTGAGCCACAGCGGCGCCGGACGCGCACAGGGGTTCCGTTTTCTCGCTGCTTTACCAATCAAAACCAAAGAACAGACTTTCGGCGTTGTGGTGTTCAGCAGCACCGCGGTGCAGCGGCTTAGCGATGAGGCCATGAAACTGCTCAACGCGGTGTGCGAACAGATCGCCATCGGGCACGAGAAGTCTCGTCTGTTCGAAGAAACCATCAAACGTAGCGAGCAATTGCAAAGCGCGAATAACGATCTGCGCACTGAGATCACCGAGCGTGAACGCGCTCAGCAGGAAGTTTCACGTCAACGTCAGCGCATCGAATTGTTGCACGACATCACGTCGTCCATCAGCAGAACACTCGACCGGGGGATCCTGTTAAACACTCTGTCAACTCGGTTAGAGAACCTGTCGCCCTATTCGGTGACGTTGCTGCGGCTCTTCAACAAGACTACTGGAAGGCTCGAGTCCGTTACCGCGGGCTGGCTCGACAGCGAGACAAACGGGTCTATTCCTAGCACCGGCTTGAGTCAACTTGTTGTGGACCAGAAACAGATCCTGGTTGTGGAAGATTTGCAAACCGACCCTCGGGTGTCGTGCCCCGACTATTGGCGCGCCCATGGACTAGTCAGTTACGTCGGTATCCCGCTGATCGCCGAAAACCAGCTGCTTGGAGTATTGGCCTTTTACTTGCGCCAAAGACATGCGTTTCCCAAGGAGGAAATCGAATTTCTCTCTACCCTGGCCGGCCAGGTGGCGATTGCGTTGTACAACTCCGAGCTCTACGAGCGCACGCGCCAACAAGCCGCAGACCTGGAGGAAGCCAACAAGGCGAAAGACGAGTTTCTCAACGTCATGTCGCACGAGCTGCGCACGCCGCTCAACGTGGTTAGTGGCTATGCCCAAGTCCTCGACGAAGGAGTGCTCGGCGACATCAGCGATGAGCAGCGTCATGCGGTGCAAACGATTATTTTCCAGTCGAAAGAGCTGCTGCGCATGATCAACGAGATTTTGCAGGTTGGCAGCTTGCAAGCCGGCAAGGTGCGGGTCGACTTCGAAGACACCGATCTCAATCGATTGTTCAAGGAGCTTGCCGCGGCGTGTGGCGTGCTCTCGAAGAAAAGCATTGCGCTCAATTGGAATGTCCCGCCGCACTTGCCAGTTATCCGAAGCGATGGCGATAAGCTGAAGCATATCTTGCAGAACCTGGTTCACAACGCGCTCAAATTCACTGAGGATGGCAGCGTGACGGTTTCCGCATCGTGCACGGCCACGGGCGTGCAATTCAAAGTGCAAGACACTGGAGTGGGAATCAGCGAAGAGAAGTTGCCGCTGATTTTCGAAATGTTCCGCCAGGTCGACAGCTCCAAAACCCGCTCCTACGGGGGTGCTGGAGTCGGACTGTTCATCGTCAAACGGTTCGTCGAGCTGCTCAAGGGCACCATCGAGGTCGAGAGCAAAGTCGGCCACGGAACAACATTCACCGTCACCATCCCCGCCCACGTCGCCGGCGCTAGCCGGACGGAAGACAGCGCAATAAGCTTGCCTAACGATCTCGCGCTGTGAAATGTTTTTCATTGCCGCGCCGATCAAGGGCCTGGGGCCGCGGCCGCAGCTCCAAGCTTGGCGATGTCGATAATGTCTAGGTATTTTTCGTAGCCCTCATCGCGCCAAAGCGTGATGGCATCGGCGGTGCCGCCTGGGCCATCGCCCTTTTTGCCATCCCACACCGCCAAGATCACCGGCTCTTCATCGAGACGCCGCGAGAACTCCATCGCCAGCCGCTGCACTTCGCGGTTCGCTGCAATCAGCGCATCGGTAAGCTCAGCTGCCGGCGGGCAGGGCGATGTCAATGGCGGCAGAAACTCGATGCGCCGGTTTTTCTGAAGTTGGGCGAAGTGCTCGTTCCAGTTGCCACCCGCCGAGAGGGCTAAAAAATCCTCGCGGGGAATCGGCAAGACCACCGTTGCGGTCAAATCGCGCCGGACTAGTTCTTCGAGGACAATCATGTCAGTTCCACGCGATGCCTGACCGAAGCCGTGCAGCGCCCCGTATTGGTCGAGTCGCTGGCGAATCGCTCGACGCAAGGCGCCGATTTTTTCCTTGGGGAAGCGGGGCACCGGTCGGTTGTCGGCGTCGACCATGTGGCCGAAATAGACCAACACGCGCGGCACCGGCAGGACCGCGTCAAGCACATCGCGCGGCAGGCCTAGGGCTTCGAGGTTTAGTCGGGCCTGACGGCGCATCACCGCGATGTTTTCATGCAAACCAGCGGCTTTGCCGGCCGCCTTGGCATACCAATCTTTTGCGTCATGCAGACGCTTGAGTAAAAGGTAGGCCTCACCTAGGGTCGCGCAATCCCAATGATCGAACTTCGCGTGATCACGCTTCAGCATGAGGTCACGCACCTGGGTTGCGATCTCATACATTTTCGCGTGATCACCGCAGTGCAAGGCCATGGAGGCGGTATTAACGCCGTTGAACGGATCGCCGGTGCGCTCGTAGGTGACGCGATAACAATCGAACGCGAGTTGGCGAAACGCGGTGTTTTTTGCCATGACCCAGCGTGCCTTGTAGCTCCCCGCGAGCAATCCACCGGTTTCTTGATCGAGTTGACCCTCGCGCGACAACTCTTCTAGTTGCGCAATGGCGGCATCGATCTGCCCCATTTTTCGTGTCGCCAGCGCGCGCAGCTAGCGCACGCGCAGGGTCGCCGGAGCGTTTTCTAATATCTGGAGGGTCGACTCAAATAGGCCTTTGCCGTTGAACGCTTCTGCTGCCGCAATGAGCGGTGCCAGATCGGTCGCCGTCGTCTTGCGCCACTCCGAAAGAATATCAAATATCTGCTTACCATCGCCCTTTGCCGCCGACTGAATTTCCGCGACAAACCGGTCGATCACACGGGTCTCCGCCGCGTTGGCGCGAGCCGTCGGAGTATTATCACTATCGGTAAAACGGCCAACCAAAACGTTCAACAAACGGTCAAGGTTCGCCCCTTCAGCTTGGCTTTTGCCATTGAAGTCCAGCCACACGCGCGTGTCTAGAAACGGCGGCATTGGCGAGTCATCCAAGCGCAAGGGCACCAGACAAAATTCCTCGTCTTCGATGGCGCGTTTTTTTAGCACGCTGGCTTCCTGCTGGCACCAGGGCGACTCCAACCAACCTTTGCTGACCAAGACGACGGCGGCTCGACTGCGTTGCAGCGCCGACTCTAGTTGTGCGGCCAGGTCACCGCCCGGAACCAATTCACGCTGGTCGATGAACACCCTCAGCCCTGCCCCTTCCAAGCGGGCCACCAAGCTTAACGCCCAGGGTCGGTCGGTGGATCGATAGCTGACAAACACATGATAGGCGGTGTCATCAATCGCTGGTACCAACTCGGTGCGGGTTGCCAAAACCGTCGGTGCAATCGCCACGCTCTCGGGCGCGATATCCAACAGCTTGACGACTTCGCCAATCGGGCAGGCATAAACATAGCCATAAGCGGCGCGCCGCTTATCGTCGGCATCGCCGATATGTTTGGTCAGATGTCCCACTAAGGCGCCGTCAACCACCACCGGGCTTCCGGAAAAACCGTGCAATGGCGAGGCGTTGCCGGTGGCGATCTGGTCGGAATACAATAGAATAGCGGGCTGACCAATATCGTTTCTGGTTTGCGGGTCTTGAATTTGCCCATCGATAGGCAGACCCGTCGGTCGATCGGTTTTGCTGGTCAAGGCCGGAAAACCGTAACACTCCCAGACGACTCGGCGTTTAAGCCCATGCGCGATCGGCAGCGGCGCGACCGCGAGCGATTCGTCAAAGCCCAGCACCGCGCTGTCGCTGGCGAGATCCGACTTGAGCAACGTTGCGCGGCAGGTGGGACCGCCGACGCCGACGATCACCGGGTATCGTTGTCCGGGCTGCCACGACTTGACCACATGCAACGCGGTGGCGATGCGCTGCGGCGCGATCAGATACCCCGTGCCGGTGCCGTCAGGACCGGATATGAACACGCAGGTTTGTTTCAAACGCGTGAGCAGATCGGCTGCTACCTCAGCCATGGGAACTTCCTCCGGATAACTTCTGCATCAAAGCACCGGTCGTCACGCGTTCTTGGGCGTCGCTGTCAGCGAAGTAGACGTCTGCGGCGCACACGATGTTGTCATCGAGATCGATCTTCACGTAAGTCGGCACGCCGCGGCGCCAGTTATCGAGCGCATTACTCTCCAGCTCGGCGACAAACGCCGTCAATGCACTAGCTGCACGATCCGCGTCGGCCTGCCAGATGGCATCGGGCATGCGCATCAGGTCGGCCCAAGTCCCGCTGTTCAAATAGACCGGCATCGCGTCGCTGTTCGCGCCGAGCCGCACATGCTTGGCGAGGTGGGTGTGGCCATAGACGACGACCTTAAAACCAGCCGCGGCCGCAGCACGTGCAGGGGTGAGATAGGTATCCAATTCCTTGTCTACCGCGAAGGCGTCGCGGTGTTTGTTGACGGTGCTGCGGATAGCTTTGAACAACGCGCTGCGGCGCGCGGCACGCACTTTGTCGCTCACCGCCTCTGCCACTTGGCCGAGAAAATCGCTGACCGCGCCCACCTGGGCGGCGTCGCCGCCACTGGCGATATCTTGGGCGAGATCAAACAGCTGTTGGTCGCTTTGGTCGCCTGCGCCAATGAATTCTTGGTCCTGGGGTTCTCGGTTCTCGTCGAAATCGACTGCCCAGGTCTGCCGGAACCGTTGAAAGAATTGCCAGACATCGCGAAATCCGGCAGCCCCCAGCGCCGCAACGATCGGCAGCGCGCCTGCGTCCTCAGGCTTTAGTAGATCGATAAAGGCGTATTGTCGTTTCAAAGGGTTCATCACGTCGATCACCAAGCGGCTCCCCGGCAAAACTGGAAATTCGGGCTTAACCGGCAGCGCGCGCGACAGCTGTGAGCGCACCCGGCGCAGAGCGCCATGGGGCACTGCGTTCCATTCATCGAAGCGATTGCCGTGTTCGATCAAAACCGGCCCGCAGGTAAAGGCTTCGTTGTCGTAGATGAAGTCGATGCGCCCAGGACCCATGCGGTCGAGAAAAAGTTGCCGCACTCCTGGCAGCGCCAGCTCGATATCGTGATTGCCGAGCATCAGCGTCAGCGCGCCGTCGCGTTTGGCAAAGCGTTGCAGCGCTTCCCACACTTGGGCAGTGTCATCGAGAATGCGCGCGAGTTTTTTGCGCGCCGTTTCGGGGTCGGGGGTGAAGGCGAGAAATGGTTCTTCAGCGAGAAAATCAACGATGTCCCCGGCGATCACTAGCCGGGTATCGCTGCTTGGCGTGCGGCCCGGAAGCCGATCGATGAATTGCTTTAGAAGAACATGAGTACGCGGCGGACAGATTTGAAACCCGGGCCGTCCGTTTTCACCAGGGGAACCGCCCAAGTGCAGATCTGAAATGACGTAGATGGAAGTGTGCATGGTAGTCTTTGTTGCATACCGCGATGCTTACCCGCGACTCAGATGCGAATTCGACCACAGCGCGTTCGTTCGCCGCGTACTTTGAACGAGATGGGATTGCTGGGTGGTTGAGACGATGCCCTGGCCGGTGGTGCGCGCCCTCGCTGGCGTAGCAGTTCCTAATCCCCTAGCACGACGACGCGCTTGGAATATCGCGACCGGGCTTGAGCTGTCAAGCCGGACTTCAGTGGCAGCAATGAAGACGTTGTTAGGATTGAAAGTGGTCGAGGGGACAAAGCCCGTCGTGAACTCTAATTGGTCACGCGCTGTGTGACGCATCTTAGATGCGTCGCTCGCTGCCAGTCTTTGTGTGCCGCGAATCTGGCCGTCAGGCGACTCCGCGGAAGTTGGGACGCTTCTCTATCACCATCGTGCCGGCCTCGTGGTTGTAGCGGCCGCGCGCGATGTTCTCCAGATTAACGCCGGTGACGCGGATGAAGCGCGCGCCGGCGGGGTAAGCAATCGAATGGATGGCGCGGTCCTGAAATATACCGGCCTGGCCGCGCTCCATGCGGTAGGTCTTCGCCCTTTCTATCGTCGCCTTGCCGGCAACCGAGCCGTCGTCGGTGCGCTTCCATTCGGTCATCTCAGTATGCTTGACCGCCTGCCCATAAATCGCCCACGAGTCGCCATGATCATGGGGGCCGCCGACATAATCTCGGTCCATGATATGCGCGAGGATCTGGAAGCCGAGTTCCGAATCTTCATACAATAGATTGGCGCCGCCGCTGGCATTCGGGCCGCATGTGGCAGCGACGAAATCGTCGTTCATCAGCAAGTCCTGCAGCTTTTTCCGCACCGCATCCCGTCCCATTGGGCCGGAGTCGGTCTTGAGGATATCACCGCAGTCGGCGGCAAATTCTTTAAGCGTGTAAGCCATGCCATATCCTCCGAAATAATCCAGCAGTTTTTTCAGGCGAGCTTTAGCGCCGGTTCCGACGATTGTCAATTGCTATGTTAGATCTGGATTTGGGGTATTTGTTGAGGCCTCCAATAAAATTGCGGAGTACGGCTAGCCCTCGTTTTACCTTGTCCCCTGCATCAGCCAGTCTGTCTATCCATTTATACATATTTATACGCGGAATTAAGTATAAATGGGTAAACTTGTTATAAATCTGGAAGCCAGACCGACGTTGCGGCGCGAGACACAGCGAAATCATTGCGCTGCGTTGGGGAGATGTCGATTTCAGCATAGGCGTCATTTCTATCACCAAGTCGCGCTACCGAGAAACCGCCAGTCCAACCAAAACCGTCGCCAGCGAACGCGAGATCGAGAAATCGATCATGGAATTGCTGAAGGCGATGAAGCCGCTTCACGTCGAAGAAACCGATTTTGTTTTCAAGAACCGCGAAGGGCAACCCATCAAACAAGACAAGTGGCGCAACAAATATTGGTACCGCGCACTGCGTGCTTGCGACATCCGGCCAAGAAAATTCTACGCAATGAACAAGAAAGAGGATTTGATGAAAGAAAAATGGTCGGGGCGAGTGGATTTGAACCACCGACTTCACGGTCCCGAACCGTGCGCTCTACCAAGCTGAGCCACGCCCCGACTCGGGACAAACTAACAACACCGAAGGTAGAAAACAAGCGCAGGCGCGCCGCTCCAGATTACAAATTCCATATTCCAGATCACCGCGACTCAGTACCAAATTTGGAATCTGTAATTTGGCATCTGGAATCTCCCTCAGCGCCGTTACGCGGCGCTGACGGCCTGTCGCATTTGCCGAATCGTTTCCGCGTAGTTGGACGTTTTAAAAATTCCCGAGCCTGACACGATCACTTCGCTGCCGGCTTCAACCACGCGGGCGATGTTGTCGGATTTGACGCCGCCGTCGACTTCGATCAGGATCGACTGCTGCGCCTGGTCAATCATTCTTCTTACCTCGACAATCTTCGGCAACACATCGGGAATAAACGCCTGGCCGCCGAAGCCGGGGAAGACGGTCATCATCAAGATCATGTCGATATCCGGAAAACAGGCGGCGACTTTGCTCAGCGGCACATCGGGATTGACCGCGATGGACGCTTTGGCGCCGAGCTCACGAATTTTTCTAAGGGTGGCGTTGGGATTGGCGCAAGTGTCGGGATGAATCGAAACCCAATCGGCGCCGGCTTTGATGAACTCCGGCGCATACTTGCCCGGGTCGGTGATCATTAGATGCACGTCGACCGGAATCGTGGTCACTTTTCGCACCCATTCGACGACCACCGGACCGATGGTTATGTTGGGTACGAAGTGACCGTCCATGACGTCGACGTGGAGCCAATCGGCGCCGGCTGCTTCAACCGCCTGGATCTCGTCCTTGAGCCGGCTGAAATCGGCAGAAAGAATCGACGGAGCAATCTTGATCGAAGACATTTAGTTGACCTTTCTCATGCGCGCCGCAAAGAAGCCGTCGCTGTTGTCGCGGTGCGGCAGCGCTAAAAAATATTTTCCCTGCACCAGCGATTTTGCTGGCTCAGGAAGATAGTTTGCGGCGGCTTCCAACTCGAATCCATCGTGTTCAGATAAAAATCGTCGAACCACTTCGTCATTTTCTTCGGCCATCAGCGTACAAGTAGAATAAACTAGAACGCCGCCAGGTTTAAGATATCCGCTTGCGTTGTTCAATATCTTGCGTTGCAGAGCGCTTAGCCTCTTGACGTCGCTTTGATCGCGCTGCCATTTGATTTCCGGATGGGAGCGCAGCGTGCCGAAGCCGCTGCAGGGCGCGTCGACTAAAATGCGGTCGTAGTTGGTAGATAATGCGGCTGGTAATGTTTCACCCATGTCGTGGCACAACGCTTCTATCGAACGCAGCCCCAGCCGCGACCTGTTGTCGTTGATCTTGGCGATGCCGCTAGGCGACCTATCAACGGCGATGACCGAGCCACGGTCATCCATCAACTCGGCCACGTGAGTTGCCTTGCCGCCGGGCGCGGCGCAGGCGTCGAGAATCCGCTCGTTGGGCTGCGGATCGAGCAGATACGATACAAGTTGCGAGGCTTCGCCTTGCACTTGAAAGTATCCCTCAGCGAATCCCGGAATACGATCGATGGCAGGTGCGGACTTAAGCCAAATGCCTACGGGAGAATTTCGCGTCGGCAACGCCTCGATACCGTTCTCGGCGAGCTGGGTAAGCAAAACGTCTCGGGAGATCTTTCTAACGTTGACGCGAACGACGAGCGGTGCTTGATCGTTGCTGGCACTCATCAGAGCGATTGCTTCGTCGCTGCCAAAATAATCGCGCCATTTCTCGACCAACCATTGCGGATGGGAATACTCTTGAGCCAGTGTAGCCACCGATGAATTTGACAACCGCGGTTGCGCTCTGTCGTCGCGTTGGCGCAGAACGTTTCTCAACACGCCGTTGACGAATCCTCCAGCCCTACTGCCCTGCAACTTTTTTGCAATCTCGACCGCTTCATTGACGGCGGCATAGTCAGGCACTTTGTCGAGAAACAACAACTGATACAGAGTCAGCCGCAGAAGGTTTCTGATGAGCGGATCGGCTTCCGACAAAGGCCGGCGTAGATGGGGCTGCAGGCGCCCATCGATTTTGCCGCGCCAACGCAGGGTGCCGTGCACGACCTCGGTCAAGAGCCCGCGATCGCGCTCGTCGAAGGGCTGCGATCTCATGCTGCTATCGAGGAGAATGTCAGCGTAGGCTTTGCGCGTATCGACTTTGCTTAGGATTTCGGCGGCAAGCTGGCGAACGTTGGTCTTCTCATCCGAGGCGGTCACCGGTTTTGATCCTTGCTCCTTTGACAAACTCGGTTCCCGGGAGCCGTTTTTTGTTCTCCAGCTGAACTTCAGTGAGTGAGAGTACTCCACTGCCGGCGCCGACCCAGAATCCGCCGCTGTCGGCGCGCAGAACTTCGCCTGGAGCTCTTTCGGCCTGGTCGTTTACCAGTTGCGCCCGGTGCACTTTCAAAAGTTTTCCGGCGATATGTGTAAAAGCGCCGGGCCACGGGTCGAGCCCGCGCACCCGGCGTTCGATGGCACTGGCTGACTGAGACCAATCGATCTGGCCGTCTTCTTTTTTCAAGATTGGCGCGACACTGGCCAATGATTCATCTTGCTCTTGCGCTTGCAGCGACCCTTCTTTAAGTCGACGCAAGGTTTCGCGCAGTAAGTTGGCGCCGATGGGCCTCAGCTTTGCCTGGAGGGAGCCGGTGGTTTCGTCGGCCGCCAGCGCCACGGCGTGCTGGAGAAAAATCGCTCCCGCGTCCATTTTTTCGACCAGCCGCATGGTCGATACACCGCCCTCGGTCTCACCGTTAATAATGGTCCAGGCCGCCGGTGCGGCGCCGCGATACTTCGGCAACAGCGAGTAGTGAATGTTCAGACAGCCCTGCGGCGCCAGCTCCAGGACAGCCTTGGGCAAGATTCTGCCATAGGCGACCACGACTATTATCTCCGGCTGCCAACTCTTGAGCGTCTCGATAAATTCCGGCGTGCGGATTTTTTCCGGGGCGATCACTGGGATATTGTGCGCTTCTGCCAACTTGCGCACCGGTGAGGGTTGGGTTTGTTGGCCGCGGCCTGAGGGTCGGTCCGGTTGGGTGACCACACCGACGACCGAATCTTCACTTTTGAGCAGCTCTTCTAAGGTCGCCGCTGCAATCGGCGGCGTGCCCATGAAAACAATACGCCAGGCAGCAGGCATAAGAAGTAGAATTGCAAGTTCAGAGCAGATGAAACCTGGGCGTCAAATCATCGCCCGCGGACTTTCCGATTTCGGTTCGACGCCGTCACGCAACATTTTTTTGCGCTTGCGTGTGTAGAGATCTCGCTTCAGGCGACTGATGCGATCGATAAAGAGTTTGCCGTCAAGGTGATCGAGCTCGTGTTGGAGTGCTACAGCGAGAAGCCCGTCGGCTTCGATCTTCACCGGGTTTTCGTTTTCATCGATGGCGGTGATTTCCACCTGCGCGGCGCGGCGCACCTCGGCGGTGTAATCGACCACGCTCAGGCAGCCCTCTTCCCAGACCACTTCGCCTTCGGCGCGCGCCACGACCGGATTGATAAGCTTGTAGACCTGTTTATGGGGGTTTTCGTGATCGATGTCGAGGACTACGATGCGCTGCGAAACCCCCACCTGCGGTGCCGCTAAGCCGATACCCGGCGCCGCATACATGGTGTCGAGCATGTCTTGCACCAGTTGTTGGGTGGCCGCCGTAACGTTTTTCACCGGCTGCGCTACCCTGGTCAAGACCGGATCTGGATATTTGTGTATTTCCAAGATTGCCATAAGCTACTGAAACAAATTCATAACATGCTGTAGGGATCGACATCAATGTGGAGGCGCACAGCGCGCCCTCGTCGCACCCCTTCGCGCGCTAACTGAGCGAACTCTAAAAGCGGCCCGATCTGTTTGCCTTTGATCAGGAGCTGCCAGCGATAACGATTGCGCAGCTTTTCGATGGGTGCGGGCGCGGGCCCGAGGAGCTCCAGTTGGCTGGAGAATTTCTCTTGGGTCGATAGACGCCGGCGCAGCGCAGTGGCGAGTTTTTTAATCTCTCCTTCAACTTCTTCGGCCCTCGGCCCATCGAGACGAAGTTGCACGAGGCGGCTAAACGGCGGGTAGCTGAGCGCCCGGCGAAACTCTACTTCAGCCGCAAAAAAACCCTTGTAGTCATGATTGAGCAGATCCTGCATGGCGTAGTGGTCTGGCGCATAGGTTTGCACAATGACTCGACCGGGATCGTTGCCGCGCCCCGACCGGCCGGCGACCTGGCTCAAGAGCTGAAAGGTTCGTTCGGCCGCGCGAAAGTCAGGCAAGTTTAGCGATAGATCGGCGAGCAGAGCGCCCACGAGCGTGACGCCCATGACGTCATGCCCTTTGGTAATCATCTGGGTGCCGACTAGAACATCGAGCTCGCCCTTTTCCCAACTGCGAATCAGCGCCTCTTGGGAACCGCGTTTGCTGGTCGTATCGCGATCCATGCGAGCCACCCGCGCCAGTGGCAGCAGGTGCTTGAGCGCCTGCTCGATCTGCTCGGTGCCGGCGCCAATGCCAGTGAGACTTTCGTTGCCGCAACCCGGACAGAGTTGGGTGACGGGCTTGCGGAAATCGCAATGGTGGCAACGCACGCTGCGCTGTTTCAGATGGAGCGTCAGCGTGACACTGCAATAGGAGCAACGCAGCACATGGCCGCACAGCCGACACTGTAGAAAGTTGGAAAAGCCGCGCCGGTTCATGAAAATCAGACTCTGCCGCCGGTTGTTGAAATTCTCGACGAGCGCCTCGGCAAGCGGCGGCGAAATTAACGCCAGCGCTGCGGCGGGCTCACTGGCGGCGCCTCCTTCGGAGGGCGCGCTGGCTTGGTCCTTTGCCCGCAGCGGCTGCTCACGCAGATCGACAATTTCAATCTTCGGCAGCGGGCGCTCGTTGACGCGCCTGGATATTTCCAAGAGACGATAACGGCCTTGCCGGCAGTTTTCGTAGCTTTCGATTGCCGGCGTGGCCGAGCCGAGAAGCACCGGGCAGCCGACAAGCTTGCCGCGCACCACCGCGAGGTCGCGTCCGTTGTAGCGCAGTCCCTCCTCCTGTTTGTAGGATGGGTCGTGTTCTTCGTCGACAATGATGAGCCCTAAATCCGGGAGCGGCGCAAAAACCGCCGAGCGCGCGCCAACGACAACGTCTACTTCGCCGCGCAGAATACTCCACCAATGGGCCCAGCGTTGGGCGCCGGTGAGCGCGCTGTGGAGAACCCCGACCCGTCCGGGAAAACGCGCCGTGACGCGGTCGATTAGCTGGGGAGTCAAAGATATTTCTGGAATCAAGATCAGACTACGGCGGCCCAGGTTGCGACAATTCTCCATGGCCCGCAAATAGACTTCGGTTTTGCCGCTGCCGGTGACCCCATGCAGCAAAAACGTTGCGAAGCCGCCCTGCTCGATGCGCGTGGCGATGGCACGGTAGGCGTTCTCCTGCTCATCACTCAGGTCAAAAGGCTGGCTCGCCTGCCCGCCGCTCAGGTCTTCCTTGCTATGGACCTTGCGGCGACGCAACCCTGGCACGCGCTCGCGACGGGACACTACGCCGGCCGCTTCAAGGCGCGCAACGGCCGGCAGGATACTCGTTTTTTCTACCTGGCGCGCGAGAAACTTGACAGTAGCCCTGCCGTTTCTTTGACGCAGCAAGTGAATTATTTGCTCCTCGACAGGATCGGCAACGGCAAATTCTTCCACCTTGAGCCGCAGCCACTGCTCGGTTTCTAAACGCAAGCTGGGCGGCAGAATCGCCGTTAACACCTCGCCTACCGAAGCCAAATAGTAATGGCTGATCCAGTGCAGCAGTCGAATCAGCCCATCGTCCAACACGGGACGGTCGTCCAAGACCGCGAGAATATCTTTTGTTTGGAGCAGCGGCGGGTCCGGCAAGAGCTCGATCACCACACCGCTAAGCTTGCGCTTGCCCAGCGGAATCAACACGCGTGACCCGACGGCGATGGAATCCCGCAGCGCCTGAGGAACGGCATAGGTCAACGCTTGCAGAAGCGGCGAAGGCACAACCACGCGCGCAAAATTCGCCGCTGTTTCGTTCATCCATGAACTATTAAGGCTGAGGCCAGGAAAAGCAACCAGTCGGGATTCCATCGCTTACTGCAATTTTGTTGACGATCGCCATGGTCAAGGCTTGAAATCAACGGATAAGAACAGCGGCTAAGAGATGCTCAGGGACTGCCGATGGCTTTTATGAAGCAAAAATTCTGCTGACGATCGTGGCCGCCTTCTTGCGTAAGCGCAGGCTGTCCGTAAGAGAGGAACACAATTATGCATAATTATATACAACTAAAATTTGACAGTAGTCACCCTATCGGGTAGGGTTGACACCCTCTGTCCATCCGGTTCCCGCACCGTTCTTCCCGTACAATGCAGTTTGCGAATAACGTGAAAAAGCTTCGCGAAGCTAGAATGCTGAGCAGGTCCGAGTTGGCGCGCTTAGCAGGGATCTCGCCGCTCACCTTGGACCGTATCGAGCAAGGCAAACCTTGCCGCGTCGCAACCCAACGCCGGATACTCCTCGCCTTGGGGCTCAAAGTATCGCAGAAAAGCAAAGTCTTTAGCCAATAAGAAAAACTATGCCGGCACTATTCAAAAACCTAAGTCTTAGCTCCCTGGGTTTTCCAGGCCGCAAGGAAAGCTACGTTGCGTTCGATATCGGCTCGAGCTCGGTCAAGATGGTCGAAGCGGCGCTCGACCGCAACAGCTGGCGCCTGCTCAATTTCGGTGTCTTGGGGATACCCGCGGGCGCAGTGCAAAACAACATGATTGTCGAAACCAAGCTGGTGGCCGAAGCCATGAAAAAATTGGTGAGCGACCACGGTGTAAAAGCGACCAAGGTCATCTCAGCCGTGCCGGGGCGCTCGGTGATCATGAAAAAATTCGAGCTGCCGGCGCAAAAAGAAGAAGAGCTGGAAGCCAACATCGAGTTCGAAGCCAACAAAGTGATTCCCGAGAACCTCGAAAACGTCAACCTCGACTACCAGATTCTCAACTCTCTTGAAGGGGGCAGCAAGGTCGAAGTCCTACTAGTCGCGGTGCGCAAAGAGATCGTCAATAGCTACACCGATGTCATCGAAGAAGCCGGACTCACACCGGCCGTCTTGGACGTCGACTATTTCGCCATGGAGAGCATGTACGAAACCAACTACGAGCCACAAAGCGCCGGCGAAGTCATCGGCCTGATCCATATCGGCTCGCGCTACACCAGTATCAATGTTCTGAGCAACGGTATCTCGACGTTCACCGGTGATTTACCGGTGGGCGGCGAAGAGTTTACCGAAACTCTACGGCGCTCGCTGCAAATCTCCAGTGAAGCAGCGGAAACCTTGAAGGTAACCGGCTCGCTCGAAGGCAAGCCCTACCCCGAGTTGGATGAACTACTTAGGCCGACGGCGGAGACGCTCGCCGAAGACATTCGGCGAAACCTGAGCCTGTACGGCGCCGTGGCAAGCGAAGAGGGCATCCGGACGATTTATTTGAGCGGCGGCAGTGCCAGAGTGCGCGGTCTGTCGGCTGCCATGGAAGAAAAACTCGGCGTGCCCGTGCAGCTGGCCGATCCCTTGCGTGGTTTTCAGTTGGAAAAACACATTGATCGCGATTCCCTCGCCGAAACCGCAGCGCAGCTCGGTGTCGGTGTGGGACTGGCCATTAGGAGACCCGGAGACAAATGATTTGCATCAACCTACTTCCGGTTAGGGAACTCAAGGCCGAAGTCACTCGGCGGCGCGAGACGGTGCTGGGTGTATCTTGCCTGGTGACCGTGTTAGTGGCCCTGGGGGCGCTTTATGGATATCAAGCCATGCAGGTTTCTGCTTTGGAAAAAGAACTAGCGGATGCCCGCGCCGAGCTGCAGCAGCTTGCCGCCAAGGCGAAAAGCGTCGTTGAGCTACAGGCGCGGGTCGCCGAGTTCCAGGGCAAACACAAGGTCATTGAGGACATCAACAAAAAGAAAGCCGGCCCGGTGCGCATCATGGAGAATCTTTCAGCATCGACGCCAACGGCTCTTTGGCTGACTCAGTTTAGAGAAACGGGCGGCGATCTGACTATTACCGGAGTCGCGATGAACAACCAGACCATCGCCGATTTTCTAAAATCCCTCGCTTCCCATGCCAATTTTAGCAACACCGAGCTGGTCGAAACCGTTCAGACCGAACAAGCAGGATTGCCGCCGCGCCGATTTCTGATCAAGTCTAGACTGCTGTATCAACCGCCAGCCCAAACCGTGCCGGTAGCAAAGCGTAACTAATTTATGAACGACCTGATTGCAAAAGTACTCGATAAACCGAAGCCGCAAAAAATCGGTATCCTCGTCGGTATCGTGCTGTTGCTTCTTGTGGTCGGCTACCTCTACATTTATGCGCCGCACAGCGAGCAAATGACCAAACTGCATGAGGAGATCGACTCAGTGCAGGCCGACCGCGATCGCAAGAAAGCCATTGCTGCCAACTTGCCGAAGCTCCAGAAAGACTTGCGCGAGTGGGACATCAAACTGAAAACCGCCGTCTCGCAGCTGCCTGACAGCCGTGAAATTCCTGAGCTGTTGAGCAACATTTCCACCAAAGCGCGCGAGGCCGGGTTGGAAATCGTGTTGTTCCGGCCCCGTGCCGAGAACATGCAAGAGTTTTACGCTGAGATTCCCGTGGACATCGTGGTGCGCGGCGGCTTTTACAGCGCGGTGAACTTTTTCGATGAGGTGGGCAAGCTAAACCGCTTGGTCAACATCGACAATATCGACTTCAAGAATCCCAAAGTTGCCGGCGACCAAGTGAACCTGGAAATATCGACTCTGGCGACGACTTATCGATTTCTCGACGAAGCGGAGCGGAAGCAAGTCGCTGAGGCGAAGGCCGCCGCGGCAGCAAAGAAGTAGGTGCGCATGAAAAGGTCAACGCAAGTTCTAGTCTGTCTATGGGGATTTTTTTCTTTGGTCGGTGGTCTCCAAGCACAGGAGAAGATCGATGCAGTTTCGGCCAAGTCGAAGGAAGCGAAAGACATGCTGCACAACGCTCCCGCAGCCGTGGAGCAAGCGATTCGGCAAAACTTGCAGGACGTCGGCAAGACGGTCGGCAGCAAACTTGGTTTAGGGACCAAGGAAACCAAGACTGCTCCTGCCCCGGTCACTCAGGTTGCCTCGTTGCCGGAAAATAAACCGGCGGAACCGCCGCCGGCACGAATCCTGCCCATCGGCCGGCGCGACCCGTTTCGTCCATTTACCTTGAACACCAAAAGCACGCCGGCTAAGAAGCGCGACAACCTGTCTCCGCTGGAACGTTACGAACTGGGCCAACTGAAGCTGGTCGGCATCGTCGCCGACCCCAAGAACGCCAATGCACTGATCGAAGACGCTGCGGGCCTTGGCTACGTGATTCGAGTCGGGACACCGATCGGTTCCAACGACGGCAAAGTGATCGCAATCAAGCGCGACGGCATCACGATTCAGGAAAGCTACGTTGATTTATATGGCGCGGAGAAAAAACGGGAAGTCAGCATGAGGCTAACAGCGGAGGGTGCGGAATGAATGATCGGAACAAACACAGCGGTGAGACAATTATGAGCTTATTTCGACCCATCAAGATGATAACGGGCAGCGGCATTGCCCTCGGTTTGGCAGCTGGTCTACTGAGCTGCACCCCGGCAGCCGTGGAACAACCCAAGCCTGCGGCGTCGGCCACGCAAGGCACGGCTTCTGTGCCAAGGCCGGTCAACCCAACCCCTTCGCAGGCCGCGACCGATGCACCGGCTCCCAAGATTCAGGACTTTTTTGCGCGTCAGGAAGTTGGCCAGACCGTCCTGACGCTAAAATTATTGCAACCGATCGCGAACTTTCGCCATTTCCCCGCGGTGCAACCAGCGCGTCTACTATTGGACATCTTTACCGACGCCAAACAACCGGGCGCGACGGAGAGCTTTCGTCTTGCGACCAATCTGGTGAGCACGGCGCGCGTTACCTCGGGTGAAGGCTACATGCGGGTTACCTTAGATATCTTGGCGGCCAATGTTCCGCCTTATACGATTACGCCTGAAGATGGCGGCGTGAAAATCACCATCGGTAATATCGATCCGAGCAACACCGACAAGAAAAATATCGATTTCGTGAAAGCCGGCAAGCGCATCGAGGGCAAATCCTTTGAAACCACGCCCGGAGTTTTCCAGGCGGCCGGGGGCGGTCCCCAGGTCACTGCGGTCTCACGTTCGGATAATAAACGATACAGCGGTCAGCGTCTGTCGCTCGATTTCAAAGATGCCGACATCAAAAACGTCTTTCGGCTGCTCGCCGAGGTGAGCGGTCTTAACATCGTCGTTACGAGTGATGTTAACAATAAGGTTACCCTGAGACTGGTGGACGTGCCCTGGGATCAGGCCCTCGATCTTTTGATCGATACGAACGGTCTTGGCAAAGAGCAGGTCGGTAACGTGGTGCGCATTTCCACCGCGGGTCAGTTGAAAAAGGAACGCGACGACGTCGCCGCGGCGAAAAAGGCCGAAGAAAATCTAGAGCCGCTGGAGACGGTGTACTACAACATCAATTATGCGAAGGTGAAAGATCTCGAAGCGAAGGTCAAATCGCTGCAGAGCAAGCGGCCCGATGCGTCTTTGGTGACCGATGAGCGCAGCAATACCATCATGGTGCGCGACGTTAAAAAGGCGGTCGAAGATATTAGCACCCTGGTCGCTAAACTCGACATGCGCACGCCGCAAGTATTGATCGAATCCAACTTGATCGAGACCACACCGACCTTTGCACGAGCCTTGGGTGCCCGCTTGAGTTTCGACCTTCTCGGGGCAGGGTTTTCATCTGGCGCCGCCGCGGCCACGCCTTTCAGCGGAAACTCCGCAAGCTTTCCCAACTTCGCCAACGGTCTGGGGGCTACACTGTCAATCATTCAAAATCGTGCCGCGGGTTTTCGTAACCTAGCGACGGCCCTAGAGGCCGCGGAAAACGAAGGCAACATCAAAATTATTTCGCGCCCGTCGGTTGTCACACTCAACAACCAGGCTTCAACGATACGCAGCGAGCGCATTCTGCGCATCGCGCTGCCGAGCTCGACGAACATCGCTACTGGCAGTGGATCGTCTGCGGCTGGCGCCGCGGTAGCGACTGAACGAGTGCCGGTGGGCATCGTTCTTACCGTGACCCCGCAGGTTTCTAGCGACGGTTTTGTACTCATGAATATCAACGTCAAATCGAGTTCGATCGCCAACAGCGCCACCGTCCCCGACGGCTCGGTCGGTGTCGTGCCGTTCGACGAGCTCAACCGTGAAGCGAGTGCCAGCGTGCTTGTGAAAGATGGTGAAACCATCGTTCTTGGCGGTATACTCAAGGACACGGCACAGGAATCCCAAAGTGGCGTTCCTTACCTCAAGAACGTTCCGATTCTTGGCTGGCTATTCAAAAACCATCGCATCCAAAAAGACTTCGAAGAGCTGATGGTGTTCATCACGCCAAGGTTGACCACGGCCGGTTCCGGAACATTGCCCAGCGCTGAACAATTGTGGCGCGATCAACTGCGCCGCACCGAGGGCGATCCGTCGACGCCGGTAGTCTACAACCCCTAGCCTCAAAAAAAATAATACGGTAGGATGCCCGCATGTTGCGTTACTTCACTGCGGGCGAATCCCACGGGCCCTGTTTGACGATGATCGTCGACGGCGTGCCCGCGGGATTTCCTATCGATGTCGCCCAAATCAATCACGATCTGTGGCGCCGCCAGCAGGGCTACGGCCGCGGCGGCCGTATGCTTATTGAAAAAGACGAAGTGTCGATCCGCTCCGGCATCCGCTGGGGCGAAACCCTCGGCTCGCCGGTTACGTTCGGCATAGAAAACCGCGACTGGAAAAACTGGACCAAGAAAATGTCGCCGTCCGCCGAGGATCGCGATAACAAGATTGCCGTCACCAACCCGCGCCCCGGCCATGCCGATCTGAACGGCGTGCTGAAATACGACCGCGCCGATGCGCGCGACATTCTCGAACGGGCGAGCGCGCGCGACACGGTGTCGCGCACGGCCGTGGGCTCCTTCGCTAAACAGCTGCTTTCTCCCTTCGGTATTCGCGTCATGGGCTATCTTCGTTCGCTGGGCGGCATCGAAGCCAATCTGGATGGCTTATCTTACGAGGAAACCTTCTTGCGCTCTGAAGAGTCGCCGGTGCGCACGGCCGATCCAAAAGCGGAAGAGCAGATGATCGCGCTCATCGAAGAGTGCAAAATAGAAGGCAACACGCTGGGCGGAATCTTCGAAGTTGTCGCCCTCGGTTTGCCGCCCGGTTTGGGGACCCACACCCAGTGGGACCGCAAGCTCGACGGCCGTTTGGCGCAGGCGTTGATGAGCATTCAAGCCATGAAGGGCGTCGAAATCGGGCTCGGCTTTGAGATGGCGCGGCGGCGCGGCTCGCAGGTGCACGATGAGATTTTTTTCGATCCGAAGAAAGACGTGAGCCAGGCCACGCCGCGGATTGTGCCGACAGGTTTTTACCGCGGCAGCAACAATTCCGGCGGCACCGAAGGCGGCATGACCAACGGCTCGCCGTTGGTGGTGCGGGTGGCAATGAAACCGATTTCCACCTTGATGAGTCCGTTGAATTCGGTGGATCTGCACACGAAGCAACCCACGGACGCCTCGGTGGAGCGCTCCGACGTTTGTGCCGCGCCGGCGGCGGCGGTGGTGGGCGAGTCGGTGGTGGCTTTCGAACTGGCCAATGCTTTCCTGGAAAAATTTGGCGGTGACTCGCTGCGTGAAACCCGGCGCAACTACGAGAATTATCTCGAACAAATTAAAAACTACTAGCCGTTGCAGGAACATCCTTCGCATAACATCGCGTTGACCGGCTTCATGGCGGTGGGTAAAAGCGCGGTGGGGCGCAATCTCGCCAAGAAGCTCAAGCGCCACTTTGTCGACCTCGACCGCGCCATTGAAAAAAAAGAAGGCAAAAAGGTCCGGGAGATCTTCAGCGAGAACGGCGAGCCCTATTTCCGCCAGGCGGAAAAGCAGGCGTTGGCCGAAGTTCTAGCGCAAAGTAGTCAGATCATCGCAACCGGTGGCGGCGTCATTATGGATCAGGACAATCTCGCTCTGTTGAAGGAGAAATCGCTGCTCGTCTGTCTCACGGCGAGCACCGAGGTCATTCTCAAGCGGGTGGGTAACGGCACCAAGCGGCCGCTGCTCAAAGGCACCAATCGCGAAGAGCGGATCGAGCAACTGCTCGGCGAGCGCGCCAAGCAATATGCCCAAGCGCATCTCAGCGTCGATACCAGCGATGCGACGATCGATCAGGTGGTCGATAATATCATCGCCCAGTTGGATGCCCCGGCGAGTCATGATGCAAACGTTGACGGTTAATCTCGGGGAGCGCTCCTATCCGATACACATCGGCGGGGGGATTTTAGCGCGCGCCGGGGATTATCTCGCGCAGGCCGGTCTGCGCGGCAAGGTGGCCGTGGTGAGCAACCCCACCGTCGCCCAGTTGTATCTCGACACGGTGCACGACGGGCTCAAGGCAAGTGGCTTTGAAACCATTCCAATTTTGATTCCCGATGGGGAAGAGCACAAAAACCTTGCGACTTTGGCGCAGATTTTCGATCGTCTCATCGACGAGCGGCTGGAGCGCAAGTCGTGCATACTGGCGCTCGGCGGCGGTGTGATCGGCGATATGGCGGGTTTCGCTGCCGCAACGTACTTACGCGGCGTGCCTTACGTGCAGGCGCCGACGACGTTGTTGGCGCAGGTCGATTCGAGCGTGGGCGGCAAAACCGCGGTGGATCATCGCCAAGGCAAAAATTTGATCGGCGCATTTTATCAGCCGCGGCTGGTGCTGATCGATGTCGAGGCGTTGAATACTCTGCCGCGCCGTGAGCTCATCGCCGGCCTCGCGGAAGTGATCAAGTACGGCGTCATTGAGGATCCGGCGCTGTTTCGCCTGTTGGAGCGTGATATCGACAAGCTCATCGCGCTCGATCATGAGCTCTTGATTCACGTGATCGCCACGAGCTGCGCCATCAAGGGGCGCGTGGTCGAGCAGGATGAGCGCGAAGACGACTATCGCGCGGTGCTCAACTTCGGTCACACTTTGGGCCATGCGCTTGAGGCAGCGACGAACTACACGCAGTTTCTCCACGGCGAAGCGATCGGCGTCGGCATGGCAAAAGCGACTGCGCTTTCGAAACGTTTTGGCCATTGCGATGAAACCGCCCTGGAGCGGGTGTGCAAGCTGATCGCGCAGGCCGGGCTGCCGCTGGAAATTCCCGCGAGCGTCACCTTGCAAGAGTTGATTCAAGGGATGGAAGTCGACAAAAAGTCCGCCGCCGGCAAAGTCAAGTTCGTCATGTGCGCCGGCATCGGCAAGACGAAGTTTCACAGCCTGGCGCCGGCCGAAATCATCGCGGCCTTGGGCGGCTAGAATGGTTTGGAAGAGCCAATGGCAAAAAAGAAAAGTATCTTGGTGTTAAACGGCCCCAATCTGAATATGCTGGGCACGCGCCAACCGGAAATCTATGGCCGTTTGACGTTGGAAGAGATCAATCAGCAAGTGCGCAAGCTGGCCAAGGAGTTGAACGTTGAGGTCGACATCCGCCAGTCGAACCACGAAGGGGAGCTGGTCACTTGGATACAGGACGCGCCGAAACGGTTTCAGGCGATCGTCATCAATCCAGCCGCCTATACGCACACCAGTTTGGCGATGAAGGACGCAATCTTTGCGTGCGGCCTACCGACCGTGGAAATTCACATTTCAAATATTTACAAGCGTGAGGACTTTCGTCATCACTCGCATATCGCTGGTGCGGCGGTGGGGCAGATTGCCGGCTTTGGCGTGCAGAGCTACTTGCTTGGCCTGCGCGCTGCCGTGGGGCAAATCTAGTTATTCGACAAACAACGAGCCGGTGTTGAAGCCTTTTTGGCGCATTTCATTGATCAGTTGTTCGCGTTGCCTCTCAATTTGAGTGGTTCTTTCACGGAGCTGGCTGAATTCCCTTTCTCTATCGTTGTAGGCCGGTGCTCCGGGTTGGGCAGCGGGGAACGGCGCGGGCGAAAATGACTCCGCTTTGGGCGGCAAGCTGCTAAACGGCGAGGGGACCAATAGCTTGACTGGCTCCGGTTGCGAAGGGTTGTGGAGAGCGTTCTTGTAGCGCGAGTTCGCGTCGTCGTTGTGGGCGCGCAGTTGTTCGTCGGTGTGCAGCTGGTTGCCTTGCGGGCCGGTGGTGCCTCGCACTGCTTGCGAGTATTGATCCCGGGCGCTCTTGAGCTGTTCGGTTAACGCCCTGACCTTATCTTGGTATTCCCTTTCTTCCTTGGCCCGTTGCGCTGCCTCGTTGGAAGCACCCTCCTTGCCACCCTCGCTGGCGGATCGTACCGCCGGCCGTGCGGGGGAAGCTGAGACCGTTTTTGTCGCCGTGGCCTGTTGGATATTGAAACTATTGCGATCTGCGGCGGCGGTATGGCGGATCGCCTGGATCTGGTCTTTGCTTATGCCAATCTCTCCGCCAAAGCCGCTGAACTTTATTACGCCGGCTTCTTCACGGTAGCTCGGCACGACGATGTTCCGGCCGTTCTTGAGCTCCAGCGTGTAGTCGGAACGCGCGGCGGCTGGAAACGACGTGATTGCGAGGGCGATCAAGGGCAACAACGCTTTTGGCTTCATCATAGACGCTATTATAGCGATCCGGCGGACCTCCGGCAATCGGCCAGTTTTGTTCGATATTATCCACATTTACTGGTCGTCTAAGACATGTTAGTTATTTGATTTACGGGGGCGCGCCATGAACCGAGCAAAATTTAGGCTTGTTGCCCAGGGGATTCTTCTGCTGTTTGTGACCGTCGCTCAGGCTGCTCTCAGTATGGGAGCGGAGCCCAGGGTCCAGATTCTCTCGCCCAAAGACGGCAGCCGCATCAGCCAAGATCAGAAAACCGTTCTGATTAGCGGCAAGGTCGGCAACCACCTGGCTCGATCCCCCAACGTCGATATCGCATTTATCGTCGATGTGTCCGGCAGCACCGCAGCCTATGCCGGCGTCGATCTCGGCGACGCTGGGCAGCTACCCGACGGTGGGTCGTCGCGGTTTCCGACACCGCAGATCTCCATTGGCGGCGTCAGTGTCGGTGGCGGTCCGCCGCTGCGCAACCTGCGCAATTCCGTGCTCGCCGCGGAGGTCGCCGCCGCGCGCCGCGTGCTTTTGCAACTCAATTCGGAGACCACCCGGGTCGGGGTGATCTCATTTGGTCAGGAGGTGCGGCTGCTGCAACCGCTCACCCAAGACTTCGATCTCGTCCGGCGCGCCCTGGACGACATATTACGCAATGGCCCGACCGGCGGAACCAACATGGTTGAAGGCATCCGGACGGGCATCTCCGAGCTGATGGGCTTTGGTCGCAGTGAAAAGCGGCCCGATGCGGTCAAAGTCCAGTTTCTGCTCACCGATGGCTTTCCAACACTGCCCATCGGCGGCGGCAAGTTTGCCGACCCGGAGGATACCAATCTCGCCATCAATGCGGCCCGCCTTGCGGGCCGCGCCGGGATCAAAGTTCATGTGTTTGCTTTGGGTGAGGACGCGTTGTCGCACCCCAGAGCGGCCACGGGCATTGCCGCTGAGAGCGGCGGCACGTACACACCGGTGTCGCGGCCGGCTGACGTGCTCGCGGTGATCGAAAGTATCTCCGTGGTGGGCGTCGATTTCGTGCAAATCGTCAATCAGACGAGCGGCCAGAAAGCTACCCAAACCAGGCTCGCCGCCGATGGATTCTTTTCTTCAGCCGTGCCGGTGGTGGATGGACGCAATCAGATCGAAGTCTTCGCGCGGGCGAGCGATGGCTCCATCGGCCGTGACCGGATTACCATCGACTACCAATCGAGCACACAGAAGTCGTTAGACCTGGAAGTCTTCCTGGAAAAAGAGAAAAGCCTAAAACTACAAGTGGAACGCTTGGGCCGCAGCCCGGCGGAAATCCAGCGCGACGTTGAGCGCAATCGCGAAGACAACACGCGGCGCCCGCCGCCGCAGCCGCCGGCGCCCTCGGAGACGCCGCGCTAGACGCTGCTCACGTTGCTCACCGGTGAGCAACAAATTCCAGATTACAAATTCCAGATTTTAGATTGCGGTCTTCAACGCTTGGCGCGTTCGGCTTCGGCGGCGATGGCGATTTCGGTGGCGCCGGCACGCTTGATGATCGACATGACGCGCACGGTTTCGCCAAATAAGACATCTTTATCGCCGCGCAAGATCACGGTCTTGTCGGCGTTGGCATTGAGCGCTTCTTTCAACGTGGCTTCGAGGGTATCCTCGCCAACTTTCTTCTGATTGACGAAAATCTCCTGCTTCGGCGTCAGCGTCACCGTGGTGCCGCGGGTCTCCGATTTTGTCGCAACCGCTTTAGGCAGATTGACTTTGCCTCCCGATTCGATCATCGCCGAGCTGGTGATCATGAAAATGATCAGCAGCACCAGAAAGATATCGGTGAGCGGCGTGATATTGATTTCTGCGACGATGCCGGCATCGTCGCCATTGCCGCCGAGGGGTGTGATAGCCATGGTGCGCTTACACTGCGAGGTTAAGGTTGTGGAGCACTTTGCTCACTTGTATGCGGAAAAGGCCGTTGATGTTGGAAATCCGCGTTTGAAAATAGTTGTAAAAAACCACGGCAATGATGGCCACCGCGAGGCCCAAGGCCGTTGCCACCAAAGCCTCAGAGATGCCGGCAGCCACTACCGCGAAACCGCCGGTGCCGGCGATGGCCATGTTTTCGAAAGCTTTGATGATGCCAACGACGGTGCCGAGCAAACCGATGAACGGCGCGCTGCTCGCCACGGTGCCGAGGATCCAGAGATTCTTTTTTAAGTTTTGGGTTTCTTCAAACATCGCCTCGGCAGCAAAGGCGTTGGCGGTGTCGAGCCCAAAGTTGCCTTCCTTGTCAAAAACATTGAGGAAGATTCTCCCCGCTGGAGAATTGTTATTCTGCCGGCAGATCGCCAGGGCCAAATCGCGCTGGCCTTTTTTGATCGGATCGAGGAGAGATTCGGCCAGCCGAGTGGTCGCTGCGCCGACATTGCGCAGGGTCCAGAGCCGCTCGAACACGACCGCGACGCTGACAATCGACAGAATGATCAATGGGTAAGTAGTCAGCCAACCCTTGTTGATAATATCGATGAGATCCAAACCTTGTGGTTGCATCGTCAGTGATTTCTCCGAATCTTTCGCGGCAGATTACCTGAAAACAACTATTATTGAAATCTTCAAACCAACAACGACGCAGCGTTCAGCCACGCACGCCGACGGTGACGGTGAACTGCATGCGCAATGGCTCGTTGGCGAGTTCTTTCAAACTGTCGGGGATCGGCGGAAAAGGCGAGGCCCTTCTCATGGCATCCACGGCGCTTGAGTTAATGCGGGTATCGGAAGAATCGATGACATCGGCTTGAATCAGCCGGCCGGCGCGGTCGAGGGAGAAGACGACAGCGACACGCTGCACACCGGAAACACCATCGGGAAAGCGCCAGACCGCTTCGACGCGTTTTTTTAGCTGGGTGAGATAGCTATTGAATTCCGCCGCGGGGATGCCCCGTAATCCAGTGGCACTGCCGCCGCCGGTACCCGTGCCGGTGCCGCCGCCGGCGATGCCAGTGCCACTCTTGCTGCCGCCGGGCACACCGTAGGGTCCTGTGCCGGTGCCCGTGCCTTTGAGCGCCCCGGGAATCTGCGCGCCTTCTTTAAGCCCGCGAATGCCTGGGCCGTCGCTCGCACCTTTGGCCATTGCCAAGCTCCTCTGGTTGAGCTCGGCGTCCGCCGCGGCGCTGCCGGGCAAATTGGTCGGCGCATCGCGGGTCGGCAGGCGAACTAGCGAATCGGGTGAAGTTTCCTTGGCGTTGACCGATTCCTGGCGCGTATCCGCTGAGGCTAACACTTTGGGACCGGGAAGGGCCACCGGTTTAGGGGGCGGCTCGGTGGCCGGCTCGGCGTTCTTGCTTGGAGCGGTGGCTTCGAGCGAGCCACTATCGATTTTGCCGGTTCTCGGCGCCGGTGGAATCGGCGTGCCGAGCTTGGGCATAGTCTTGGGACCGCCGGGGCCCTGGCCCGGGCCGATGCTCTTGTTGGGCGAACTGCCTTCGCGCACCTCGGGCACGCGCACCTCCGCCAACTGCACGGCGATCGGCACTTCCGGCTCCGGTTTGGCGATCTGCAAGTTAACCAGGCGCAACGTCAAGAGGGCCAGCAAGCCATGCAACAGAATGGAGGACAGCAGAAAGGGGGCACGGAAAACCGAGGAGAGGCCCGTATCTCCCCAAGAAGTGGACATCGTGTTGCCCATCTTAGCTTCCCGGCAGTGAAACAGTTCTAAGGTCGCTGTTAGGCAGCTGTTCTTGCTTGGCGAGAATTTCCAGACCTGCGGCGCTGACGTCGCGCCGCGCGACACGACCATTCTCATAGTAGGTCCAGATGTCGGCGATGCCATCGCCGTTCAAATCGCGCTCGTCTTTCAGGATAACCTCGCCGTCTTGTGTCACATCGTAATAAACCCAAGAATCGGCACGGCCGCGGCCGGTGGTGTCGCGTTCGACTTTGGCGAGGCGGCCCTTTTCGTAGGTCGCGCGGTAGGTCATGCGCCCCTGGCCCACTTCGTCGCGTTCTTCGCGCGCGAGCACGTCGTCGTTGTAATAGTAAATCGTTGTCGGTTGGCCCTGGCCGCGGGTATCGACTTCACGACGCTGCAATTTGCCGTCTTTGAAATAGCTCCAGGTATCGACTCGGCCGTCGCCCTTGGTCGATTCCTCCTGGCGCACGATCTCGCCGGGTTTCTGGGGGTTGTAGTAAATCCAAAGATCTGGGATGCCATCGCCGTTCATGTCGCGGACCTCGACGTTTTTAAAGGGCGCTGGTGCGGCTGGCGCCGGCACGGGTTTATTGACTGAAGCAACCTCAATCCTTTCACGATTAGGCTGACTTTGGGAAGGCTGCGAAGCCCGGTTGCCACCTGGCGTGGTTGTGGGGGGGGTTGTTGTGCCGCTTCCCAACACCTGACCCTCCAACGCCCGCTGCCGCTCAAGTTCCTTTTCGATGAGCGCCTCGAGCTGCTGGTCTTTCTGGGTTTCCTTGCTGACCTGGGCTATGACTCGCTCTTCTTCCTGGCCGCTTGTCACCATCCCATAGATCGCGCCGACCAACATGCCGCCCAAAGCGCCGAAGTGGCCGAACGGGCCGGCAAGCATGCCCCCCCAGCGCGCTCCTTCAGCCATCGATCCCATAACATGCTGGTTGGCTCTGCTGCTGCGCGGCGGCGATTGGGGCTGTGGCGTTCGGCTGGTTGGAGATCCGCTTGCCGTGGGCGGCTGCGCTCCCGAGCCGGCCGGATAATTGGGCACGGGATAGCTGCCGGGCGGATATTGCGTCGCGCTCGCCTGGCAGCCAGCCAACAACGCTGCAACCAGCAAAAGCACCGGGGCTGAGGCGAATGTTTGCCAGGGGTCTTTCATAACGCCGATTCTACTTTACTTCGCTGGCCGCGGACAAGACGGCTTGCTTGCGCGATTGGCCGACGGCCGAAGCCATGACAGAGTCCGAGCCCAGCATCGTGCGCAGCTCCGCTTCGACGCTGCCGAACGGCGTCGGCACGCTGGGCGGGTCGATATTGGCGAGCTGCTCTTGGCCGGAGACCTGGCCGCCCTTAAACGTATACCGAGCGCTAACTTTGCCGGTGAAGTTTTGATCCTCTAGCTGCTCGACCATTTCGCCGTTCTCAAAGCGCACCCAGACATCGACACGGCGGTCTTTGTTGGTGTCGGCTTCCTGGCGGGCAACCTTGCCGTTCTCGTACCAGAAGCGCATGTCAAAGAAGCCATCGCCATCGCTGTCGCGCTCTTCGCGAATCAGCTCATTGTCTTTGAAGAAAAAAATCAGGTCCCACTTGCCGCTGGCTTTGCTGTCGCGCAGGCGCTTTTCCAACCGCCCCTGGTAAAAAGACTCGACCATATCCATGCGGCCGCGTCCGGCGCCATCTTCCTCGCGGCGAATCACTTCATCGCCATTGAAATAAACTATGCGGCCGACTCTGCCATCGCCCCGCATATCTTCCTCTTGTTTGACGAGCCGGCCGTCGCGATAATAACCCCAGAGGTCGATTTTTCCGCTAAATTTTCGGTCGAGCTCCTTGCGAACGAGTTGACCGTCTTCATAAAAAGAATAACTGTCGGGTTTGCCGTCGCTGTTGGTATCCTCATCGACTCGGCTGACTTTGCCGTCGCGAAACTGCACCGTGCGGTTCGTAACGCCGCGGCCCTTGGTATCTTCCTCGCTGCGCACCGGCTGGCCATTCTTGTAGTAAACCCATTGGGTAGGTTTGCCGGTGCGGTTGGGGTCCTGTCCCTTGCGCTCGATCTCGCCGCTGGCGTCAAGAAAAATCCAGGTATCGAACTGTCCGTCGTTCTTACTGGCGATTTCTTGCCGCCTCGGCTTGCCGTTTTCGTAGTAGACCATGGCATCGATCTTGCCGTCGAAATTACTGTCCTGTTCGATGCGTTCGATTTGCCCCTGCCGGTCATAGTGGGTCCAGCGGTCCATTTTACCGTCGTTGTTGGTGTCGCGCTCTTGGCGCACGACGTTGCCTTTTTCGTCATAAAAGAAGCTCGCCACCGGCTGCTGGGCAAACGCCGATGCAATGAGAAAAGCAGCGAGAGTCAGCGCCAGAAGGGCGGGAACTGGGAGCCGTTTAAGCATGGCCACTTGTTGACCGGACCTTGTCAAGCTACGACGCGGCCATGGGCAAGTCAATGCGCAATGGCGCGGCTCCGACAGGCCGTAACTCGATATTGTTGTCTCAACAGCCAATCCGCGTTATAAAATTGCGAAGAACCGCAATTGCTATCGGACCACCGAACTGTCTGTATGGTTGTCGTGCCACGCTAATGGTGAGTTTTCCTCGCAGGTGTTGGCCGGGCTTGGAGCCGGCGTTGCCAGCTCACGGCGGACGCGCGCCTGTTGAAGCCTAGCCCATCGACGTAGCCTTCCGGATATTTTCTCCCTAATGCGTTCGTGCTGAATCGTTTGATATGCAGTTAGATTACGACCCCATCGCAAAAACGACTGGAGAGAGCCGCGCCTACGCTCCCGCTCAAAGTGCGTTGAGCGAATCGCGCTGGCAGTTGCTCGTGCTGTTGGTTGGCCTGTTGATTCTATTCAGTGGGCTGGGCAGCGCGGCATTGTTCGAACCCGACGAAGGACGCAACGCCGAGAAAGCGCGGGAAATTCTCTTGCTCGGGGACTGGGTGACGCCGCACCAGAATTTTCTTCCGACTCTCGACAAGCCGATGTTTTTCTACTGGCTCATCGCGGCAGCGTTTAAGATTTTTGGACTCTCCGAGTGGGCGGCGCGCCTGCCGTCAACCCTGGCAGCGTTGGGCTGTCTATTCTTGATCCATCGATTTGCGCGCCGACAGTGGGGGTTGTGGGAAGCTCTGTGGAGCTGCTTGGTCCTCGTCACGAGCCTGCAATTTGTCATCTTCTCCCGTCTAGTAATCTTCGACATGACCTTGACGTTTTTCATTACCTGGGCGCTGTTTTCCTTTTATCGCATCGCCGAGGATGCTGCGTTTGGAGCGCGTCGCCGCGACGTCGTCAGTCTCTATGTCGCGATGGCTCTTGGCACTTTGGTCAAGGGGCCGATCGCGCTGATCGCCCCCGGCATGGTGATCTTGGGTTTCCTGTTACTTACCCGAAGATGGGCGCTGCTCAAGCAAATTAACCTGCCGCTAGGATGTTTGCTTTACCTGGCTATCGTTGTGCCCTGGTACGTCGCTGCCGAGATCAGGAACCCGGGCTACCTGCGTTATTTTTTTTGGGATGAGCACTTCGCTCGCTATCTAACGCCGCGCTTTAATCGTTCGAAGGGCTGGTACTATTTCCCCCTAGTTATCAGCGTCGGCTTTCTGCCATGGACTTTGAACCTGCCGATGGCAATCAAACGTTGCTGGCAGCAAAGGGCTGAGCCGGTGATGTTGTTTCTCGCACTCTGGGTGATTTTGCCCTTTGCCTTTTTCTCAGCGTCAAACTCGAAATTGCCACATTATATCTTGCCGATCTTTCCCGCTTTGGCGTTGCTGGTGGGACGCTCCATCAGTGCCGCGTTGCCAACGCAGCCGCGCGCTCCGTGGATGATGGACTTTTTGGCACCTTGGATTCTTTCCTTGAGCTGCATGTTGTATTTGCTTGTAGGCGCTTTTGCGCCGCAGGTATTGGTCGGACGCATTCGCTCGGGGGTGGTGGCGAACAGAGCTCTACTTGTGGCGGCAGCGCTAACGATGATCCTGGTGCTTTCGGTGGCGCTGCGCTACCGATGGCAAAACCGCTGGCAGGACCGCGGCTTTCCTTATCTATGCAGCGCCACCGGCTTGGCCCTTTTCATGACACTGCTCACGCAAATCGTCGCCTCGGCATCTTTCAATCGCGTGTCTAAACCGTTGGCCCAAGCGGCCGCGCCGCATCTCAACGGCCAAGAACAGCTGGCATTTTACGACACCTACGTTGAAGGTATTCCTTTTTATTTCCGCATCGACAAGCCAGCGTGGTTGGTGCAATCACCGGGCCGAACTAGCATCATGGCGAGCAATTACCTTGCGCTGCGCCGACCGCCGCCAGTCGCCGGTTATGGGCCGGTGCTGCTGCCATTCGAGGAATTCGCCGCGCGCTGGAAAAGCGGAAAAACCCCATTGCTTGTGATCGTCAGAGAAAACGGCCTGGGACAGTTCAGTGCATCCGTTGGCGCCACGCCGACGGAGCTTGCGCGTTTCGAAAATTATCGTTTGGTTACCAATCGATGAATCGCTACCGTTCGTGGCGGTGTTTGATCCAGTGAAGAATCTTTTCGCGGTAGATATAGGCGAGCAGCAATACCAACGCCGAGGCAACCGCGATGATGGCGAATTGCAAATAGTCTTGTTCGCGGAACTTGGCACCCTGGATCGTTAGCATGTAGGTGCCGGGCAACCTGCCGATGATCGAGACGATCAGAAACGTGCTGAGTTTCATGCGGCTCAGCCCCAGCACCAGACATAAATAATCCTTGGGGAACCCCGGAATCAAAAAAAGCAGAAAACAGATGAACGTGCCCGTGTTCGTGGTCAAGAAGTCGAACTTGTGCAAAACTTCTTGACTGACAAAGCGCTCGACAAACGGGCGCCCGAGAATGCTTGCCAGCTCAAAGGCAACCCATGAGCCAATGGCCAGGCCAATCGTCGAAAGAATAAATCCCAGGGTCTCGCCGTAGACGAAACCGCCGACCACGCCGGTCAGTTCGCCCGGTATCGGCGCCGCCACAACCTGCAGGATTTGCAGCACAACAAACACTGCCGGTGAGTAGGGGCCAAGCGACTGCAGGAAGCGGCCAAGTTTGTCGCCGCTGGAGGCGACGGCTTCGAAGTCCTCAAAATCTTCTCCGGCCGGCGCCAATGCCATCAGCGGCTGGGGTATGTACCGGCTAAAAAAGAACAGCAGCGCCAGCAGCACAATGAAAATGACTCCTCTGGTAATGAGCTGGCGGCGCTGAGAAATCATCGGCAAATGTATAGCAACGAAACGGTTCTAAGACGATAGAACTAGTCTTCAGGCCAAATGCTATCCGGGGCTGTCGCCGTGCTTATCAGCGAGTACTTTGCATCTGTTGCAGTAGCGCTTCGACTTTCTTCAGTTCGTCGCCATAGCCCGCCCAATTGCCCTGGCGCAGGAGCTCCTGCGCGCGTTGGAAATGCTGCAGTGCCTCACGCGCGGGATTTTTGACCTCGGCCGCCTTTTCGCCGGTTACAGCCGCGGTTGTGGGCGGCGCAAGCGGCGTCGTTGAAAGCGGCCTGCCGCCGAAAATCTTCTGAAGCGCCAGCTCAAGATTCTCCTCCATGGCGATCTGGTTGCCGAACGCGACAATGACCCGCTTGAGCTCGGGCAAGCTGCCTTGTTCGGCAGCCAGATAGAGAGGTTGAACATACAAAAGAGACTGGTCGATCGGGATGGCCAGCGGGATGCCGCGCACGACTTGAGAGCCGGCTTGATTCCACAAACTGAGCTGCTGAGAAATCACCGTGTCCTGATCGATGCGGGCGTCCACCTGTTTGGGGCCGTAAACCAGCTTGGCTTTGGGAAAGTTTAGCGCGATCAGCCTGCCGTAATTCGGCGCGTCGCTGCGCGCCGCCAACCAGGCGCGCATGTTGTCGCGCTTATTGGGTGTAAAGGGCAGCAAGAGTACGAACTCTTCTTTTTGCTCCCCGGGCAGACGCATGATCGTGTAATAGGGGTCGAGCTCTTGCTCGCGGCCGCCGGTGCTCTTGCGTGGAATGCTGAGCAGGTCCTCCTTGTTATAAAACACCTGAGGATCGCGCACGTGAAAGGTCGCGTACATATGCGCCTGGACGGTAAAAAGATCGACGGGGTATCGAATGTGCTTTTGTAGGTCGGCAGGCATCGTGCTTAACGGCTTGAATAGGCCAGGGAAAATCTTTGCATAGGACGAAACCAGCGGGTCGGTCGGATCGCTGAGATAAAAGTCGACGTTGCCATGATAAGCGTCAACGATGACTTTGACCGAGTTGCGGATATAGTTGCCCATCCGTCCTGCCGGCGCGGAGTAGGGGTAGTGACGCGAGGTGGTATAGCCGTCGATCATCCAGAAGAGCCTGCCGCCTTGTGCGATCACCATGAAGGGATCGCTGTCGAACGTGATAAACGGCGCAATCTTTCTGATCCGGTCCTGAATTTTACGGTGCAGGAGGATTCTGCTCTGGTTGGTGATGTCCTCCGACAGGGTGATGCGAAGCGCGGCAAAGTGCGCCGAGAAAAGCAGCTTGCGCCAGAACGAGTCGATGGGAATGCCGCCGCGGCCATCGTAGGTGGTGTAAATATTTTGGTCGCCGGCAGGATAGTCGAGCTCGCGGGCCTTGGTTTTGACCAAAATGTACTGGTTCGCAAGCTCGCCAAAGTAGATTCGAGGTTGGGTGACCTTGAACGTATCGGTTGACTGCGGCGGAATGTCCTTGATGAAAAATTCCGGCTGGCCGCCCGCGCTTACCTGGTTTACCGGGCTCACGACAACGCCATAACCATGGGTAAAGGTTAGATGGTCGTTGATCCAGTTTTGTCCCTGCAAATGGGCGTGGGAGATCTCGCGCGCGGAGATTGCTACCTGACGCATGCTGCCGTCGATTTCGTAGCGATCATGATCGAGGTCGACAAACTTGTAATAGGTGCGAATCTCTTGCAGCTGGGAGTAGCTTGCGAGCAATGGGCGCGGCTCCCAAAGTCGGATGTTCTTGATTGTGGAATCGTTGCGTTTGATGCCTTCCGCGGAAAGGCCTTCCTCGGCGGGGAAATCCTTGCTCTCGATCTTGTCCAGCCCATATGCTTGGCGGGTAAACCGGATGGTTCGCTCAAGGAATGGTTTTTCTGCGTCGACTTCGTTCGGGACAACACGAAAGCGCTGGAGCAACGTCGGATAGACATTGAGCCCGACCAGGTGTAATGCAACCAGGGCACCGATGCCGAACAGGACGAGCTTGTAACCGGTTCGGTAGAACTGGGCAAAACAAAGAACGGCCGCTGCCCCTGACATCACCGCTAACGCGCGCAGCGCCGGCAGATTTGCGTTGACGTCCGTATAGCCTGCGCCGAAAGCGGCGCCGCGGGGGGAGTAGAGCAACTCGTAAGCTTCTAACAGATAGCCGCCCGCTTTGGTGAGCAGAATCAATCCAACGAGCACCAGCAAGTGTTTCCGGGCGCGTTCCGAAAGAAAAATGCCGCGGGGGCCGTAAACGAGGCCGCGGTAGAGAAAATAAACCGCCGCACTGGCCACCAAACTCAGCCCCAAAGCGAATATTAGCCACTGGTAGACCGCGTTCAGCGCCGGCAACAGAAAGATAAAGAACGAAAGGTCGAGCCCAAAAACGGGATCGGCGATGGCAAAGGACGTGGGATTGAGAAACATGGGCAGCAGCTGCCAATTGGCGGCAACCGCAGGGGCGGCAAGCAAACCGATCAAGAATGCGCCCGGGAGCAACATCCGGCGCAGCAGCGGGTCGATCAACTCGGGAGGCGGCAGCTCGATCACATTGTCTTCGGCACTAAATCGGTAACCCGGAGGCGGCACTGCGGCAATTTTTAAATTGAGATACACCAATCCCGCTAACAGCAGGCCGCCGAGCGCTCCCAGGCCCAGTTTGTATGCCAGGGTCGTCGTAAAAACTCCGCCATACCCGACTTCCTGGAACCAGAGCCAATCTATATAGAAGTCAATGCCCTGCCGCACAAACAGGACGCCAACAAAGAGGAGAAAAAACAGAGCACCGGTCAGCTGGCGCATGGCATCTCCTTATCCGTCAAGCTCCGCTCAGAGACTTGAACCGAGAAAAAAAATGGCGTCGGAGGGGATCCCCGACGCCATTTTTTAACTAGCGATCCAAGAGGTCGTGAGCAGCCTAGGCCGTTGCGCCGACCTTCGGGCGCCACTTGTCGAACTTATTTTCCAAGCGAGAGAGCAGTTCCATCGCGACCATGCCCGTGATCGCGAAGACCAACACGCCGACGAAAACTTTGTCCGTTTGAAAAGTCGCGCCCGCCACCGTGATCATGAAGCCGATGCCGGCCGTCGCGGCATATAGCTCGCCGACCATGACGCCAATCAAGGCGCGGCCGACGCCCAAGCGGAGCCCGGTGATGATGAAAGGCAAAGTCGAAGGGAGCACGACGCTACGGAAGATCTGCCACTCAGAGGCGCCGAAGCTTTTGGCCGCGGTCAACAGATTGTAGGGGGTCGTTTTGACGCCGTCGCGAGCGTTGATCAGGATCGGGAACACGGCGCCAAGAAAGATGATCCCAACTTTGGAGAGAATGCCGATGCCGAGCCAAATGATGACAAGCGGCAGCAGCGCAACGCGCGGGGTCGCGTTCATCGCATTGACAAAGGGGTCAAAGGTGTAGGCCATCTTTTTGTACCAACCGGTAGCAATCCCGAACGGCACACCGACGATGACCGAAAGTAAATAGCCCCAGAAAAACTCGAGGCCGCTGACGCGGAGGTCGTTGTAAATTTCACCCGAAGCAAACAACTGGAAGGCGGCTTTGTAGATCAACGACGGGGCGCTCATGAACATCGGATTGATAATGCCTGCCCAGTTTCCGATAGTTTCCCAGGCGAGAAGAAAGATAATGACCGAGGTCGTGCCGATGATCAGTTTCTCGTTGTTGAGATAAAATTTGTAAGCGTTGGATGCTTCCGCAACTCGAACATCCAATAGTTGCTCTTCTGCTGCTTGTGCCATATCGTTTTCCTCCGGAGTTCTTAGGTTGAGAAACCCACCTTCGACCAGCCACGCGAACCAGTAGCAAATGGCTATCTGCTTGTCAATAGCAAAATATCTCGGTTTTTGCAAGAAAATTCGACCGCTTTCGGCGGCGCCGCTGGAGCAGCGATTCCCCCGCGAATCTTGACAATCGTTTATGTATTAAATAGTTTGGTCGGCAACACCCTGTCACTATCGGGAGAAATCTATGAAGCTCCTCTTCATCACGCCGCCAATGGGCAATTGGGCACCCTGGGGCGACAAGCATCTTGCCGTCAACTCGCTCCATGCGCAGGTCGCCGCGTTCATTCGGGAGAAAAAAGCGGCCGATCTTGCGGTGCTCGATTGCCGCGCTTTGGGTCTCAGCGATGAACAGATGCTCGAAGAAGTGAAGCGGGAAAAGCCGGACGCGGTTTTCTTTGGCGCCATGATCGCCGCCGCCGGCGGCGCCGCGACGCTCAATCGCTTTCATGGAGCGATGCAGAAAATCAAAGAGGTCGCGCCGAAGACAGTGACCATCGGCGGCGGCCTCATGTACACGGCGGTGCCGCAGAAGATCATGAACGACAACCCGCAGCTCGATTTCGCGATTGTCGGCGTCTTTGGCGACAATGAACACGCGGTTTGGGAGCTGCTCGAGGAGCTGAAAAAGCCGGCTCCGAATTTTGACGCCATCAAAGGTTTGGCCTATCGCAAGAACGGCGAGGTCGTGCTCACCCCGGCCCGGCCGGTGCTGATGAATCTCGACGAACTGCCGATGCCCGCCTACGATCTTTTCCCGATGGACAAATACTACGGCTATTCGGTGATTCCCAACTACAATGAGGCGGTCACCTCGCGCGGCTGCGAGGGCGCTTGCCACTTTTGTTATGAGTGGTGGCTGGTCGACCAGCGCAGCCCGCGCGACTTCAGCTCGCACCGCACGAAAGGCGGCCGCAAAGTCGCCGAAGAAATGGAACTGCTCAACAAAAAGTACGGCGTCAAAGCGCTCACGTTCATGGACGACGACTTTAACTCGGATCGCCAAAAGATGGTCGACTTGGTCGAAGCTCTCGAGGCAAAGAAGTTAGACGTGAGCTGGTTTATGCTGAGCCGCGCGCAGAATCTGATTCGCGATATGGATCTGGTGCCGCGCCTGCGCAAAGTCGGCCTATATCAGGTTTTGATCGGCATCGACGGCGGCACCGACGAAGAGATCGCCGAAGCGCGCAAGGGAGCGATGAAGGTCGGGGTCAAGGAACTGAAAGACCTGATCCAGTTCCTGCGCAAGAACGATATTTCGACCATCTCTACTTATTTAAACGGCTTCTGGGAGGACGACGAGGCGAAAATACGACAGCGCGCCAAAGCGGTCGATGAGATCGACCCGGACATCGTCATGATCCAGGTGCTGAACCCGATTCCCGGTTCACCGATTTACAAGGCGGCGGTGAAAAACAACATCATCGAAGTCGATAATCTCAGCCTCTATGATTTAGAACACAGCGTGATGCCGACCAAACATTTGACGCGGCAGCAGCTCGGCGAATTGACGGGATGGGCTTTCAAATCGTTCTACGGCAAGCCGGGGCGCGTCGAGCGCATTCTCAACGGCTACACCTCGCCTTACGTGAGAATGAAGTTCGAATCGTTCAAGAGCAACGCCGCCAAGTATGAAAAGAACGCCGCGCAAGGCGAGGCGGCAATATAGTCCTGGCGGCGGCATGGCGGAGCAGAAAACCTCTCCTTCCTTAAACGGTAAAGTTGTGCTGGTCACCGGCGCGAGCCGAGGCATCGGCGCCGCTGCGGCGATTCGCCTGGCCCAAGGCGGCGCTGCCGTGGTCGTCAACTATTTCCAAAACAAAGATGCCGCGCAAAAGGTGTTGGCGGAAATAGAAAGCGGCGGCGGCCGCGGCATTATTTTTCAAGCCGACGTCAGGC